>NZ_JAMYNW010000025.1:0-93784 GCF_040319365.1 Mesorhizobium sp. M0923
CAGGCGAGCGCGCTGCTGATCCATGTCGCAGATCAATTGGAGCTTTGCGCCTGGAAGCTCCTCGGCGACTATCTTGGCATGATCTGCGCCCATCAGGCCGGCGCCGATCACCGCAATGCGGATTGTCATCTTAGTCCTATTCTTTGCGTTTCTAATTTACGGGGCAGCGGCGCGCCGTGATGCGCAGCCGACTTGCCGGGGCTCCAGGGAAGGGTCTACGGAGCGGCTGATCCCTCCAGCACCTGGAAGGACGGCGGATGGCCTTCATGCTCGGCCATGTAACCTTCGACCTGGGCTTCCAGGCCGGCCATGGTCTCGCCGCCAGCCATCAGATCCGTGATCTCCTCGCGGGACCTTTGGCCCTTGCGGAAATCATCGGCGATGGCGCCGCGGATCAGCACCGCGAAATGGTCGCCGACAGTCATGGCGTGCATGACCTGATGGGTGATGAAGACCACCGCCAAGCCACGCTTCTTGGACTCATTGACGATACGCAGCACGTGGGAGGCCTGCTTGACGCCGAGCGCCGCGGTCGGCTCATCCAGGATCAGCACGCGCGCTCCAAAATACACAGCGCGGGCAATGGCAAGCGACTGGCGCTCTCCGCCCGACAGGCCGCCGACTAGGCGGTCACCGTCATCAATGCGGGTAATTCCGAAATCCCGGACCGCTTTCACCGCGATCTCGTTGGCGCGCTTGCGGTCGTAGATCTTGAACGGTCCCCAACCTTTGGTCGGCTCGACGCCGACGAAAAAGGACCGCCCGATGCTCATCAGCGGAAACGTGCCGCCGAACTGGTGCACCGTGGCGATGCCCCGTCCCTGCGCATCACTCGGCCCAGTAAAGGTCACCGGCTGACCATCCATCAGTATCTGGCCGCTGGTTGGTTTGTGGACCCCGGCCAGGGTTTTGATGAGGGTGGACTTGCCGGCGCCATTGTCGCCGAGAAGGCAAAGCACTTCGCCGGCGCGCACCCTCAGCGAAATATCGTGCAGGACATCGATCGGCCCGAAGGATTTGTTGACGCTTTTCAGCTCGAGAATGGCAGGTTTGTCGTTCATGGCGTGCGCACCTCTTCATCTGCGAACCGGCTTGGCTGATGCGGTTGATCGGCCAGGGGTATTCATCGAAGCTCGATGCCCGTTGACGGAAGCGAGTTCAGGGCCCGGCTGCTGTAACAACTCGTTTCTCATGGGTTTGCTGGCTCCCGCGGCAGGCTTCGCTTACCCCGCGGTCTGAAGTACAAAGCCAAATCGCGGAACGACTGGTTCATCAGCACGGCCACCAAGAGCATCACACCGATGATCAGGTTCGACCAGTTTCGGTCGATCTGGGTGAAGTAGATGCCCTGGCTGACTATGGCGAAGGTGATGGTGCCGACGAAGATACCAACAACCGACCCGAAACCGCCGGTCAGCAATACGCCGCCCACCACCACGGACACGATGGCGTTGAAGATGAAGTTCATGCCGCCGGAGACTTGGGCGGAATTGAACAGGATCGCCTGGCAGATGCCAACAAAGGTGGCGCTGACTGCGGACAACACAAACAGCGCAATGGTCATGCGGTCTGTCGGAATTCCGGCGTTGCGGGCGCTGACACGATCGCCGCCCATTGCAAACAGCCAGTTGCCGTAACGGGTCTTGTGCAGAACGAAGCCGATGATCACGGCGAATGCGATCCACCAGATGATGATGACCTGGTGACTGCCACCGATCAACTGGCCGAACAGGAATTTGGCCCAGCCCGGCGCGGTCAGGGCAACGCTGGCAGTCCCGGTCAGAAGCACCGAAGCACTGAGCACCACCCCCTGCATGGCGACCAGCGTGGCCAGAGTAATGATTAGCGAGGGCACGGAGGTGCGGATCGTCAGCAGGCCGTTGACCAGGCCGACCGCCACGCCGACTGTCAGCGCCCCAGCAATTCCCACCCCAATGGGCAGTCCGTAATAGCCGGTGAGTATGGCGGTTGTCATGGAACCCGCGGGGATCAAAGCGCCGATGGAGATGTCGAGTTCGCCCGAGATCATCAGCAGCCCGACTGGAATGGCGACAATGCCCAGATTGGCCGCGAAATTGACCCAACTCGCTGCACCAACGAGCGTGCCCAAACTGGCGCCGCCGAACAGAACGAAGAACAGCACGACGCCGATAAGACTGAGGATCGAGCCGGCTGCGGGACGGCGCAGCACCGATTTGATTGCGTCCATCATGACTGTTTTCCCTTCTTCGACGAATAGCTGAGTGCCAGTTGCCGGAAGGTGTCGTTTGTCAGCACCGCGATCAAAAGAAGCGCGCCGATTATGACGCTTCCGATGTTGGGATCCATGCTCGTGAAGTAGATGCCCTGGTTCACGATCGAGAAGGTAATCGTGCCAAACACGATGCCAACGATCGAGCCGAACCCGCCCGTAAGCAGAACGCCCCCGATGACCACACACATGATGGAATTGAAGATGAAGGACTGACCGGCCAGAACCTGCGCACTCTGGTAGACCATCACCTCGCTGACCCCGACGAAGGCGGCGCTGAAGCCGGACAGCATGAACAGACCGATGGTCAGCCGCTTGGTCGGGATGCCAACGTTGCGCGCGCTTTCCTTGTCGCCGCCGAGTGCATAGATCCAGTTGCCCATCGGGGAGATGTGCAACAGCCAGAACAGGCCAATCACGAACACCACCCACCACAGGATCGTGACCTGGAACATGCCGCCGAGATAGTCGCCGAAGATTGCCTTGGTGAGCGGGTTCGGCACAAGCGAGACGCCGGTGCTGCCGGCGATCATGACGGTGAGACCTAGCGTCAGGCCCATCGTGAGGAACATGGTGCCAATAGTGATTATGAGCGACGGGATGGTCGTTCTCGTCACGAAGAGCCCGTTGAGGAGGCCGACAGCGAGGCCGAGGCCAAGCGCGGCCGTTATGCCAAGCCAGTCGGGCAGCCCATAATGACCCGACACGATAGCAGCGGTGAGAGACGCGGCCGGGATCACGGCACCGACCGAGATGTCCAGTTCCCCGGCGATCATAAGCAACCCTACCGGCAGCGCGATGATCCCGATCTCAGACGCGATGTTCAACCAGCTGGCCGTGCCCGCGGCCGACATGAAACCACTTCCGCCGAACAGGCCAAAGAAGAGAAGAACTGCGACCATGCCGAGGAACGAGCCTGCCTCTGGTCGACGCGCCAGCCGGCCGAAGGCCAGTCCGGACCGCGCGCGGTCCGCCGCCGGAGTTGAAGTGGATGTCACGGGATGTGCCATTAGGGTAATCCGCGATCACGCGGCCGGCCGCGATGTGGCCGCCGCAGAGAGAGGGAAAAAGGGCCGCCCGCTGTAAAGCGAGGGCGGCCCAGGCGGGAGGATTATCGCGTCCCTGCTTTCACACCGGCGATGGTGGCATCGACGTTTGTCTTGTCGATGATGCCTGGTCCCGTAAGGATCTCGCGGGTGGGCACCGCCAAGCCGTAATTGACGTGGCCGTTCAGGATCGCTACAGCCAGGTATCCCTGCAGGTAGCCTTGCTGGTCGATCGCGCAGGCTTGCTTGCCATCCTTGATGTTGTTCAGGATGGTTTCGTCAAAGTTCATGCCGCAGATTTGCACTTTCCCAACCTTGCCGGCCTGGGTAAGGCCGTTCATGGCCGAGTTGGCGTCAACGTTGCCGATGGTAAAGACGGCATTCACGTCCTGGTGCTGCAGCAGATAGGCTTTGACCGCCTGGGCGACGGCCGTTGCCGAGCCGAAGGATGTAGCGGGCAATGGCAGGACGTCGGCTTCGCCACCGCCGTTCTTCATCCCCTCCTTGAAGCCGCCGCAGAAGGCCTCAATATTGGCGGCGCCGGGCAGCGTGTTGATGCAGACGCCCTTCTTGTTGCCGGCCTTGGTGAGGTACTCGCCAGCCGCGACACCGCCTTTGTAGTCGTCTGAGCCGACATAGTTCATGGCGCCAAGACGATCGGCCGCTTTCAGCCCGCCGGCGTTGTAGATGATCAGGGGAATGCCAGCATCCCTCACTGCCTTGAACGCCGGGTCCATCGCTTCCGGCACCCAGTCCGGGCCGACGATGGCGTCGGCCTTCTGATCGATGGCCTGACGGATCAATTCGGCGGCGTCCACGCCCAGATTGTCATAGTTCTGCGGCCCGAGCCAGGTGACCTTGCCACCTTGGGCCTCGACGACCTTGCCAGCGTCTTCAGCACCGCGCTTTACGATCGACCAAAACGGATCGTCCGGCTTGCCGCCAACCACGAAGATATTGGCAGCGAGCGCCGCGCCGGCGCTGAATCCAATCAGCACCGCTGTCGACACGATTGTCTTGAAAAGCTTCATAGTCTTCCTCCCAGATTTGCCCCGTGGGGCTTTTGAACAAAAGTCTTGCTGTCCCCGGCCCGCTCCTCACAGGCGCAGTCGAAACAGTTTTTGGTTCGCTATTCCGCCGGCATTCCAGACGCGGGATCGCTGCGGCCTTCCTGCGGGCCCCGCATTTTTTCCTTCTTCTTGCGGAAGCGGGCCTTCATGACCTCATCGGCTTCTTTGCTGCCGTCGTGCCAAGTGCCGAACAGCTTATCGAGGGGTACCAGCCCATCACCGCCGTAGTTCACCTCGAAATACTTGTGGTGCAGGTAGTGCACGTACGAATGGCTATCGAGTTTAACCTTGTCGGTGATTTCGAATGTCTCGAAGCCGAGGTGGCCGTTCACCGCTCCAAATCCCGCTCCGTGCAGCGTGAAGTAGGCGCAGACCGGATTAGAAGGGATCAACAGGTGCAGCCAGGCTTCAGCATGATAGAGGAAGCCTTCGACTGGGTGCATCGACAGCGACGACCAGGGACTTGGATTGATCGAGTTATGATGGACCGAATGCACCCATTTGTAGAGCGGCGGCCAATGGATCGCCCGGTGAAGGAAGAAGAAATAGACCTCATGCACGGCCGGCGCGATAAGCACCAGGAACGAGAGGTAAAGCCAATTCGTCGTCCATGGCAGCCAGACCGCCCAGCTGTTTGCATAGACCCACAGCATCACGATCTCGACCACTGTCCATAGTGGTATCGTGACGAAAAACGAGCGGGTGAAATTGTCGATGTTCTGGCTTTGAAACCAGAACACGTCAGACGGCGCGTCCGAAGGGAATTTTGGATTATATTTGAAGCGGTTCTGTTGCTTGCGCTGGAAGTAATAGCGCAGCTCGAAGAAGCCGTAGAAGAGGAATATGCCGGCGGCGTTTAGGCCGTATAGCCAGAAGTAGTTGAGAACTGACAAGGTCGCGAGGCTCTGCCAGCTTGGGATAAGGAAGTTCGCCCAAATAATCGACGTGGCAATATGAAAGGCGTTCCACGGCCAAAGAAATTCAGGAATCCACGCCACCACCTTCTTTGCATTGAACGGACGATGCCAGATTGGCGCCGGCTCGGCCCGGCGATGCGGAGCCCAGTTACCGCGTTTATCGCGCGTTCCATACTGAAGGTCATCCATCGTAACAGCGCCTCCCTGCGGAGCTATTCCCAACTGGGCTCGTCAAAACATCGGCCCTCAATTGGGTGGGATTCATATCGGAGGCTTGATATTTCTAGAAGGCGAAAATAGTATCAAAGCGGCATTTGTATCATTTGATATCAGTCATGATGATATATCTGGGATGGAGCTCATGAGGCGACCGACAATCCACGATCTCGCTACTGCGGCAGGCGTTTCGGTGGCGACCGTGAACCGAATTCTAAGTGGCACCGTTTCAGTACGCCCGAAGACCGTCCAACGAGTACAAAGCGCAGCGGAGGAAATTGGGTTTTACGGAATCGGAGCCATTGATGATCGGGCTCGTAAGATATCTCCACACTACCGATTGGGCTTCCTGCTTCAGCAGTCGACCCGTGATCTCTACCAATTGTTCGGGAAGAAGATTATCGCCGCCTGTCGCGAGCGCCGCGACGAGGTCATCGATCCAATAGTCGACTTCGTGGATCTGCTGACGCCGGAGACAATCGCGAGCGGTCTGATTGCGCTGGGCGATTCATGCGACGCCGTTGCGGTAGTCGCGGCAGATCACCCCATCATTGGGCAGGCCATCCGTTCGCTGAAGGAGATGGGCAGACCGGTTGTCTCCTACATCACGGATCAGTCCGCGCCGGAAAGGGCCGCATATGTAGGCACCGACAACTGGAAGCTGGGGCGCACTGCAGCCTTCCTGATTACCCAAACCACTCACGGACCGGGTCGTATAGCGGTTTTCATAGGCAACCACCGGTATCAATGCCAGGATGTGTCAGACGCCAGTTTCCGTTCCTATTTGCGCGAGCACGCTCCACGGCTAGCGGTAGAGGAAAGCCGTCCTACCCACGAGGAAGCCAGTGAGGCCTATCGAATGGTGACTGAGCTTCTGAAATCGACTGACGATCTTGTCGGAATTCTGATCGTCGGCGGCGGAATAACTGGTGTACTTCGTGCCTTGAGGGAGGTGTCTCCTGAGCGGCGGTCGGGTATCAAAGTAGTATGCCGTGACATTGGACCCGAAACTCGAAAGGGACTGTCTGAGGGCCTGATCACTGCAGCTCTTTGCCACCCGCTCGAATCGACCTCGGCCCTTCTTGTCCAAACGATGATCGATGTCATTGGACCGCAAGCACCATTTGCCACCCTTCAGCGATCCATACCTTTTGAAATCGTCACGCCGGAGAATATCTGACGCAGATGTCAGCTACTGGCGCGGGCGTCCTGCGACCCGATAGGATGTCGCTTTCAGGTGACGCACAAACGGACCTCAACGGCTATATTTGGGCGCGGAGCGGCTATGCCCTGCTTCACCTGCGAGTCTGCTTCGGGTCAGATCGCGTCATCGAACCTTCGAAACTGAACGACCGCCAAGGTATCGAATTCGGTCGTTCAGAGTGGGTTTGAAGCAAATCAGAAATTCTGCTGACCCATGGCCTTTTCGATCAGCTTGTCGATCGATACCGCCAGCACGAGAAGCAGTCCCGTCACGATGAGGCGAACGTAGTTCTCGACGCCCATCAGGTTGAGCCCGTTCTGGACTGTTCCGATAACAAGCGCGCCCAACAGGGCCGCGTGAATGGAGCCGCGGCCGCCGAACAGGCTGACGCCGCCGATGACGGTGGCGGCAATTGATTCCAGCAGCAGCGTGCCGCCCCCTACTCCGCCACCGGAGAAGACGCCAACGCCTAATGCCCGCGACGCGCCCAGTACGCCAGCCAGCGCAGCGATAGCGCCGGCAATAGCGAAGGCCGCCATCTTGATGCGCGCAACCTTGACGCCGGCCCGTCGCGCAGCCTCGTCATTGTTGCCGACCGCATAAAGATAGAGGCCGAACCGGGTTTCCTTGAGGATATACCCGCCTATCCCGAGCAGGATCGCAAAGATCAAAACCACAACTGGTATGCCCTGATGTGCGTTGAGGATCATCACGACGATGGCGCCAAAAATCGCGGCCGCGCCGAGCGGCAGCACAAATCGGCTGAACAGGGAAGCTTCCAGACCGGCGCGCTTTCTGCGGGCAATGCCCGACAGGACCAGAGCGGCAAACGCGACGAGCCCAATCGCCAGCGCGCTCCATGACGTGATCCCCGAAATCTTAGTCTCTGCAATCTTGTCGATACCGGTTCCCATCAAACCGTAGCGGGCGGTCGGAGGCAAAAGCACGAGTTGCAAGCCATTGAGAGCCAGTCCGAGCCCCAGCGTCACCACGAAGGACGGTACGCCGACAAACGTGACCCAGCGCGCCGAAAAGCTGCCGATAGCAGCACCCATTACGATTGCGACCGTCACCGCCAGCCAGGGCGAAACGCCGTAGTCGACAACCAGCTTGGCCATCAGGACCGATGTCACGCCGTTGATCGCTGCGACCGACAAGTCTATTTCCTTGACCAGCAGCACGAACATCAGACCGATCGCCATGATGCCCACAACCGTGCTCTGGACGAGCAGGTTCGACAGGTTCTGCGGTGTCAGGAAGACATTGCTCTGGAGCGCGAAGAACACCCACAGCGCCACCAGCCCGATTATGACGGGCAGCGCACGCATGTCGCTGTTGAGCACTTCGCCGATGGTGCGGCGTTTGACGTCACCGGAAGCGGCGGCCGAGTTTGCCATTCTTGACGTATCCTTCTGATACTTTTCGCCCCGCGGGGCTCAGCCAGCGAGGTTGACTGCCTCGTTGCCACCGACCATCGCGTTGACCACTTGCTCGCCTGTCACTTCACTCGATTTAAAACTCGCGACGTTCGCGCCCAGGCGCATGACCTCTATGCGGTCGGTGGCGTTGACGACGAAATTGTGGATGTCGTGGCTAACCACGACTATGCCGAGCCCTTCGTCGGCCAACGTGCGGACCAGGGCCGAGACCTGTTCGGCTGCGGAGTGGCTGAGTGCGGCTGTCGGCTCGTCGAATATGACGACCTTCGGCGTCCACAGAATGGAACGTGCGATGGCTATGTTCTGTCGCTGGCCGCCAGACATTGCTCCGACAGGACGCGTCAGTGACAGCTGGCCGAGTCGCATGCGCGTCAGCACCTCGCGGGCACGAACTTCGCACTCGGCACGCCGGATCCGTCGGCCGAACCATGTCGGACCGGTCAGCTCGCGCCCGAGAAACAGGTTCTGCACGGCGTCCAGATTGTTGCAGAGCGCTAGATCCTGATAGACGGTCTGGATCCCAAGGGCAGTGGCGTCGGCAGGATTGCCGATTTTCGCCGGTTGGCCTTCGATGGTGTACTCTCCAGAGTCGAAGCCGAAGACGCCCGCCATGATCTTGACGAGCGTGGACTTGCCGGCGCCGTTGTCGCCGACCAGGGCGACCACCTCGCCGGCGTGGACGTCCACCGAAGCCCCCTGAAGAGCATGGACCGACCCGAACGACTTACGGATATTGCGCATCGAAATTAGCGGCGTGGATTTATGCGCCGCACGAACATCGGCGCCGCCGCGGGTTGCTGCCGCTTTGACCATCAGGCTCCTCCCATCAGGTGACCGAAGGACAGCGAGCGCCGCTGTCCTTCGGTCGATCTCGCTATTTGTTGTTCTTCTTGCAGACTTCGGTGTCTTCGATGCCCTTGCAGATTTCTGGCCAGGTCCAGACGCCGGCGGTGACGACGTCCGAGAGATTATCCAAGGTGATGTTCTTCACCGGCAGGAAGACAGCCGGCACATCCATGAACTTGTTGTTCACTTTGCCGTTGATCAGATCCTTTGGCACTCCTTTGCCATCCAGGATCGAAGCCACGACGTCCGCCGCATAGGTCGCTTCAACCTTGAGATCCTTGAGCACGGAGTTGTCCTGCCATCCCTGTGCGACGTACCGCAACGCTTCAACGGTCGCGTCCTGTCCGCCGGTCACCAGCTTGTCGCCAGGCTTGGCCCCCTGGCTGATCAGAGCGGCAACCGAGCCTCCGGTGGTACCGTCATTCATGCCGAGGAAGACATCGACATCACCGCCATTGCGGGTCAGGCAGTCTTCGGCGAAAGATTGAGCCAGCGCCGGATCCCAGTTCTGCGTGTACTGCTCGCAGACGACCTTCACCTTGCCGGAATCGATCAACGGCTGAAGGAATTCGTTCTGGCCCTTTTCATACTGGCCTGTACCGTATTCGCCCTCATTACCCTTCACGCGCGCAACCTTGACCGGCGACTTCTTCATTGCGCTGATCAGCTCGGCGGCGCGCTTGCCTTGGGCTTGGCCAACTGACAATGAGTCGAAGACGACGTGCGCTTCGGCCTTGCCGCCGACCGCGTCGTGATCATAAAGGACCACCGGCACCTTCGCATCAGCTGCCGCCTTAAGACTGCCAGCGGCGAGGTTTGCGTCCGTCGCCGCGAGCACGATCACGCTGGCGCCTTGGGTGATGGCGTCTTCGACCAGCCGCTGCTGCCGCGCCGGATCCCCCTCGCCATTCTGCACGGTCACCTGAGCGTTCGGCGCCTTCTCCTTCATTGCCGCGACAAAGAACGGCGCGTCCCGGCTTGTGAAGCGAATTGTCGTGGTATTCGGCAGTAAAAAGAACACTTTCTTGGCATCTTGAGCATGTGCCGCCGCCAAGGCGCTTGCCATAGCGGTTGCCGTCAGAAATGCGGTCAGAAGTCGCTTCATAGTTTCCTCCCATGGAATACTCAGTTCGCCCCCTTCACGACGGCACGGGGCACCCCCGAACCGGTTTAAGGATAGGCTGCAACGAAAATTGCAAGATATAAATATTCCGCAATGAACGATGTGTCAACGATGCGACAATGAAATCTTTGCATCATGCGAAACGCGCAATTTCTATTGCGACATCCAGGCTCGAGTGCACCTGGCGCGCTTGGTTCGCAACCGGAATGCCAAGGACGCGGAACGCCCGGGTTATTGTCGGGGAACCGCTACTGCCCGGTGACGGTGGGTATGCGCGGACTGACAGCGTTGTTCTGCAGTCGCGCCGCGAGTGCAACCGTCAGCGCCTGGGCGAGGCACATTGGGGCGGCAAGCGAACGGGAAAAGGTA
The DNA here is from genome assembly GCF_040319365.1 of Mesorhizobium sp. M0923. NCBI lineage: Bacteria > Pseudomonadati > Pseudomonadota > Alphaproteobacteria > Hyphomicrobiales > Phyllobacteriaceae > Mesorhizobium > Mesorhizobium sp. M0923. Next base: position 10,482 of record NZ_JAMYNW010000025.1, read on the forward strand.
TATTCATGCTCCGGTACGGCGAAGAGAACACTGGCGTTCTTGGCTAGCGGAGACAGCGTGCTGTCGGAAATAGCAATTATCGGAACTTCGCTGCGAGCGGCCTCTTCCACGACATTGACCACTTCATTGGCGTAGAAGCGAAAGGACACGGCAAACAAGACATCGGTCTTGCGGATCATGCGCGCCATATGCGTAGCAAGTCCGCCGCCGGGATCAAGCAGCACGCAACGTTTGCCCAGCATCGTCAAGATATAGCGGAGAAGTTCGACCACAGGCGTCGATCGCAACTGCCCGATCAGGTAGATCGCGTCGGCCTTTTCGAGAAGGGTCACTGCCTTGGCCAGATCCTCGGGTGGTATCTGTGTCAGCATGTCCTGAAGCGAGGCAATGTCGCGAACCACGAGGTCGCGCATGAATCCGACTTCGCTACGATCTGTTCGCGCTCCCAATTCGCCTTCCAGCGCCTTGATACGAGCCTCGAAGCCGGGCGCGGCGGTCGACAGGCGCTTCTGAAAGACAGACTGGAGTTCCTTGAAGCCTTCATAACCGAGCGCCTGCGCAAAGCGCACGAAGCTTGAGGCATGCACTCCGCTGCTATCCCCAATTGCATTCACCGACCTGACAGCAACGTCGTTAGGATTCTGGGTGAGATAGAGCGCGATCTTCTGGTAGGATTTGCTCATTTCGTCGTAGCGGTCGTGGATGAGCCGGATGAGCTCTTCATAGTCACGCGGCGCTTCAGCGGTCGGTTTCATGTTGCACTCTTTCGCAATATTCATTGCACAATGACGCGTCTGCGTCGATTCTGCTAGTGAAATCAGGTGCAACATTGTTTAAGCAAAAGCGCGTGCATGTTGGCGATCAAGCCCGAGCCGCATCATCACCTAGATGCCGAAATCGGGAGGACAATCAACGCGCGAAGATGCTTCGTGCGAGGCCGTCCCTTGCTACCGACGTGAGGGTCGACCGGTCTTCACGCTGTTGCGGCTCGCCCCATTTGATTCACTGTCGGCAATCAGCGAAAGGTAGCGCTCGAGAGCCTTCGAGAACTTGGCTTGCCAGATCTCATGCGCAGTGCGGAGATCTCCGTCGCGCAAGCTTTCGAGTAGCTTGACGACATACTTCTCGGCGTCGCCCTTTCGGTCTGTATAGACAACGCCCAACTGATGGTTGAAGCGCCTCACATCTGCGGTCAGCTCGGAAAAGTAGCGGATGGTCCGCTGCAATCCCGTCGCGTCAATGATCGCTTGCTGGAACTCAAGATCGTTGCGAACGGTCTCGACCTGGCTATCGAGGTTAGCAAACTTGACGGCATTCTCAGCCAATTTTTCGAGACGCTTGAGGTCAACCGAAGCTAGGCGACCTGGTTCCGCGAGCAGATGGTCCAGGGCAATTTTTCCTAGAGCCATCCGGATATTGTAGACTTCGATGACGCTGTCTGCGTCCACCGCCCTGACAGATGCTCCCTTGTTCCGCTTGATCTCGACGAACCCCTCGCGAGCAAGCAGGCGCAATGCTTCCCGGACCGGATGCCGGGAGACGTTCAACATGTCGGTAAGCTGTTGCTCGACGAGCCGGTCGCCGGGCTTGAAGTGCCCGGCAATGATCGCGTTCCGGATTTGCTCCGCAGCGAACTGCGTGCTTTCCATCTGCGTCATGGGAGCCAGAATGGCGCCTGTTTCATTTGCGTGTCGCATCAGGATCCTCATAAGGCGACCGCAGGAGATCGGCTGCACAGGCATTCGGAATGTAGACTATATACGAATGCGATAATCTAATGAGAAGCCTGCCACTAAGCTATCCTTACGGAATAAGTGGAAAACGTTCTGTCCCGCCTGACTTGCCGTTTGAGCGAGACCACCAGGTTCTTCGCCGGAAGGGAGCCAGCACCACGATACGCAGTGAGCTCTATTTCGAAGAGATACTCAGGTCCGCCCAACGGACCACAGCTGACGCAGCTTGCCGGAGAGATGTCCCGGAACTTCTCGCCCATATAGGCCATGACTTCCGGGACGTCTTCCTGGCGCGGAATGAAGATGCGTCGCCGCACAACATCCGCAAGGCTGCTGCCGACCGCCTCAAGCGCGCCTTCGACGTTCTTCATCGCTTGCCTTGCCTGCTCGACGGCCGTCTCAGGCATCACACGGGTCTTGTAGTCGCGTCCTGCGGTCAGGGACATGAAGATCCAGTGTCGAGGGCGACGATCCGCGAATAGCCTTCCTTCTCTTCCAGGATGCTGCCGGACTTTAGCTTCACGAGTTCCATGCCGTTCTCCAGTGCTGATCAGATCGAGATGCCGCCATCGATCGCCACCGTCTGACCGGTGATCAGCGCGCCGGCGAAACCGAGGAAGACGATAAGCTCCGCGACATCCGCCGTGGTGCAGACTTTCTTCAGAGGTGTGCTGGCGAGGGTGCTCTGGCGACGCTCCACCGACCATTCAATCGCCCACGAACTTTCGACGACGCCGGGCGCCACCGCGTTGACCCGCACATCGGGCGCGAGCGCACGCGCCAGGTTCTTCGTCAGGTTGATGACCGCGGCCTTGGAGCCGCTATAGGCGATGGTGCTGGCCACGGCGCCGAAGCCGGCGATGGAAGCGGTGTTCACGATCGAACCTTTGGCCACCTTGAGAGCAGGCGCCGCGGCCTTCGAGCACCTGAAAACGCTCATCAGGTTGACGTTCAGCAGATTTGCCCAAAGCTCCTCCGTTATGCTGTCCAGGTCGTTGATCGGCACCGGGACCTTCACGCCCGGTATTCCCGCGTTGTTGACAAGCAGATCGAGACGGCCGAGCTTCGCCACCGCCTCGAGCACCATTGCCTTGGCCTGCCCGGCGTCGCCGACATCGCCTGGAGCACCGATAACGTCGAGCCCCTCTCTTTGGAGCCCAGCGAGAGCAGCCTCGCCCCTCTGGTCGGCCGGTAGATAGTTGATTGCGACCTTGGCGCCTGCCTTGGCCATCATGCGCGCGGTTTCGAGGCCGATGCCCGACGCGCCCCCGGTGACAAGCGCCGCCTTTCCCGTGAGATTGAACGAGATCATGAGTTACCCTTCGATGCTGCGTTTGGATGGAATTCGCTAGGCGACTGAGCTTCTGACGATTTCAAGGGGCTTGCGATTCTCGCGCCGCAGGAACTTCTGTGTCTGTTCTTTGCGGGGATTGTCGATCACCTCTTCGGCCGTGCCGATTTCGCAGACTTCGCCCTGGCAGAGAAAGGCCACGCGGTCCGCCGATTCCCGAGCGAAATTGATGTCGTGCGTGACAACCACCATCGTCATGCCTTCGCTCTTCAGGAGGCGCATGGTCTCAAGCACTTCGCCGACAAGTTCGGGATCCAGGGCGGAGGTGACCTCGTCGAAGAGCATGTAGCTCGGCTCCATTGCAAGCGCTCGGGCGATGGCGAGACGCTGCTGCTGGCCGCCTGAGAGCTGAGACGGCAAGCTGTCGCCCTTGTCGCCCAGCTCCACATGCTCGAGGTGCTTCTGCGCAAGTGCGCGCGCCACAGCGCGGCTTCGCTTTGAGACCACCCGGGGTGCCAGCGCGACATTTTCCAGCGCCGTGAGGTGCGGGAAGGCGTTGTACTGCTGGAAGACGATGCCCAGCTTGCTGCGCAGCTTGTTGATATCCGTCTTCGGATCGTGGACGCTGATGCCGTCTACGAGGATCTCGCCACCCTGGATCGGTTCGAGCCCGTTGATGCATTGCAGGAGCGTAGATTTTCCCGACCCGCTCGCGCCAATGAGGCAGACGAGTTCGCCCTTTTCGACCGTGAGATCGATGCCCTTGAGCACGATCACCGATCCGAAGGCCTTCTGGACGTTGCTGATGCGGATCATACGCGGACCTTTCTTTCGAGGTGCCGGCTGTACCGGGAAACAGGATAGCAGATAAGGAAATAGAAAAGCCCCGCACCCATCAGCAGCAGCCAGGTCTCATGTGTCCTGGTGATGAGTATCTGGGTGGAACGCATATATTCGATGTAGCCGACCACGCCTGCGAGAGCGCTGTCCTTGATCAGGCTGAGGACGAGCCCGATCCACGGAGCCAGACCCGTCCTGAATGCCAGGGGCATGGATATGTACAAGAGCTCCTGGTAGCCGTTCATGCCGAGCGAGCGAGCGCTCTTGCGGTATTGAACCGGGACTGAGAGCAGGCTCGCCCGGACCACCTCGGCAGTTACTGCCGACATCCAGGCACCAAGTGCGACGGTACCGAACCAAAAGGGTGAAGTGCCGAAGCCCAGGATCGATAGAAGGCTGTTGGCGAGTATCAGCTGGATGATCATCGGCACGCTGCGCAGGATGTCGATGAAGGGGGCCGTGGCGATCCTCACGGTCATTGACACGGTGCGCAACCAGCCAAGGACGATCCCGGCAAGGGTGCCGACAAGGGTTGCTGCGGCGGCCAGCCTGACGGTGTTGAGCAGCCCCTGAGCCAGGAAATAAGCATCCGACCAGGCGAGGCCTTGGTTTGCGAACTGAAACTGCACGCCTAGCTCCTGTATATGAGGCGGAAGGCCAGGTGGGACGAGAACTGCAGCCCTTTGGCGATGAGGTAATAGATCAGCGCCGTGACCAGAAAGAACTCGAATGTCCGGAAGGATGCGGACTGCGCGTACTGCGTGGCGCCCGAGAGCTCCTGCAGTCCGACCAGCATGCCAAGCGAGGTGTTCAGCATTCCCCAGATGCCTTGAGTGACATAGGCGAGGAAGATCACCTTGAACATCTGTGGAAAGATCACATGGATGAAGCTCTGCGGGCTGGTCATGCCGAGTGAGCGCGAAGCCGACAGCTGCTGTCGCGGGATGGCGTTGAGACCACCCCTGAAGATTTCTGTCATGTATCCGGCGTTGTTGAAGGAAACGGAGATGAGGACGGCGGCGTAGCTGGGGATGTTGATGTGGAAGGCGCCCAGCCCGAAATAAAATAGATAGAGCTGAAAGACAGCAGGCGTGTTGCGCGACAGCTCCACCCACCAGGTCGAAAACCGGTAGGCCCATCCCTCGCCCTGCTGGCGCGCGACAGCCATGGGCATCGCAATGAGCGTGCCGATAATGAAGGCGAGAATGGTGATCTGGATCGTCACCCAGGCTCCGGCCAGCAGCAGGGGCAGTGAATCCCAGACTATGGACCAGTAGAACTGATAGCCGTTCATGCCAATCATCCCATGCTCATGCCGGCAGGGTTTTCCTGCCGGCATAAGCTCTATGCTTAGAAGTTAATGCCTTCAGCTGTCAGCGGCGGCAGCGGACCATTGCCGTAGTACTTGTGGTACACCTCGGCCCAACGCCCGTTCGAAACCTGAGTGAACACGAAAACCCGCGCCCAGTTCAGGAATTGTTGGTCGTCACGTTTGACGGCAATCGATCCGAAGTCGGCGAGAGGGGCAAGTCCGGCCATCACGAACTCTGGGAACTGACCACTTTGCGATAGCGAGTTGAAGACGGCGACATTGATCACGATGGCGTCGATCTTGCCCTGCTGCAGAGCCAGGAAGGTTTCCGCATCGCTCGCAAAGCCGGTGTAGGTCGCACCCGTACCCTCCCAGCCCTTGCCCAGCTCATCCTTGAAGAGTTGCTCAGGCGTGGTGCCAACGACACCACCAAGCTTCTTGGATGCCAGGTCAGAGTATTTGGCGATGCCGGTGTCCTTGCGGGTCACGACTGCCATGACGTTGTTGGTGTATGGCTGGGTGAACGCCACGGTCAGCGCACGTGCCGGGGTCGGCGTAGTCGAGGCGATAAGGACGTCGATGCGATTCGAAACCAGCGCCGGGATACGATCCGGCGAAGGCGTCTCGATGATTTCCGGCTCTGCGCCAAGCGCCTTTGCCATGTCCTTGCAGTACGTCACGTCATACCCGTCGGGCTCGTTGTTCGAGTCGCGGAAGCCGGCAGGCGGACTGTCCAGCATGATGCCACAACGCAGCTTTTTGTTCTTGATGATCGTGTCGAGCGCGGAGTCGGCATGCGCCTGACCAGCCAGCGTGAATGTGGCGACCGCCGTAGCCAGCAGAGCCCTCATAACCATTTTCATTTCATTCCCCTTTTCTTTGTTGCAGACCAAGTAGTTTGTTGGCTGAGCAATTGAGACCGCTCAACTCGCCTTTCTCGCCAGCCTGGGTGTCACGCCGAGCTTCGATAGGTCCCACTTCCTTCTCGATCAGGGGCACGACTTCGTTCTTGAATCGAACGAGCGAGCGATGCGCCAACTCGATTGGCATGCAGCCGAAGGAGAAGTTGCAGGTGTAGTTGCTTGGATTGAGACGTTTGATGTCCGCGACCATCTTCTCGGCAACGGCGTGCGGATCGCCTACCACCATGTTGTCCGCATATTGGTCGAGCGTGTACTCGCCTTCGAACGTCTGGTTGCTGATGTAGCTGTTGTCGTCCAGCGGCGGCGAGGCTTGGCGCAGATAATGCGCCATACGCCCCACGTACCGGGCCCGCTCCGCCACGACCAATGCCTCGCTGCGGCTGTCGGTTATGGCCAGGTACTGCATGATCGCCAAGGGCTTGGTCGAAGGCTGCTCGCCGATGGATGTCCAGGCGTCGTTGAGCCCGTCGACCATCTTGTAGAGCACGGGCGATCCGAGCGTGCTGGCTGCAAGGAACGGGACCGCCTTCCACTTCTTGAAGCGATCGAGAAGCTTCGGGTGGGAGGAGGTCACAAAAATCGGGGGAAGAGGCTTCTGCTGGGTGCTGATCGCGAAGCTGGTCTTGGGGAGGGAAATGTACTTTCCCTTGTACTCGACCTCGCCATCGACGAGCGCTCTTTCGATGACGTCCCAATACTCAAGGAAAACGTCGACCCTGTCGTCCAGCACGATGTTGTAGCGATCAAACTCATAGCGCTGATAGCCGGTACCCAGGCCGATGACGAGGCGGCCCTCGGTCTGTGTGTCGGCGACCGCGATCTCCTGGGCGACACGAAGCGGATTGTAGAGCGGCAGCACGATAACGCCCGGGCCTAGCTTGATCCGCTTGGTCCATCCGGCCGCGTAGGAACACATCATCAGCGGCGACGGCGAACTCGAATAGTTGGCGAAATGGTGTTCGGCGAACCACGCGACATCGAAGCCGAGCTCATCGGCGGTCTCCACCATTTTGCGGGTATCGCGCATCACGCCCTGGGCACCGTCGGGATGATCGCGAAGCGTCATCAGGTTAAAAAGGCCAAGCTGCATTCATTTGCTCCTAAGATCCCTCGGCGACGGCTGTCGACGTTGGTAAACAGTCCTATCCAGCCTTCTGCAGGACCATGGGTGAAGTCAGCGCGTAGGCGCCGTTATGGTAGATCAGCGGGTCGACATCGGAGGCAAATGCCACCCCTGCGACCCGCCCGATGATGATGTCGTGCGTGGCATAGGAGATCGCCTGATCCATCTCGCAGAACAGGTTCGCCTGCGCGCTTGCCAGGTAGGGGATGCCGTCCTTTTCGGTCCACTCGCCAATGTCGAAACGCCTCTCGGATGGCCGTCCGCCACTGAAAGAGTTGGATATGTCAGCCTGCGAGGCCCGAAGCACGTTGATGCAGTATTGCCCCTCTTCCTTGAGCGGCACATTGATCGACGAGTTGCGGTTGACGCACGCAAGGATCGAAATGGGAGCGAAGCTGAGCGGCGTGACCGACGTGACGGTAATGCCATATCGGCGCCCGTCGTGCCTGCACGAGATCACGCAGACCGTCGACGCCACGCGCCGCATCGATTGCCGGAAATGCTCGGTACTCAGGTCCTGCGAGAGCATTATTTGCTTCCTTGTTCCCATCTTCAAAATTGCAGATTGTCTACAATCTGTCAATGTGTTTTTGGACCACCCCGCTCCAGACGAAACTGCCTTGTTTAATGGTGGTCGTGCGCTCCGTCAGGGCCCCGGAGCGGGAATTGCCTGGCCAGATCCTCGACTTGCTCCGCAGATAGATATCGCGGGTTGAGACCGCGCAGCAGAAGGTACAGCTTTGCTGTTTCCTCGAGTTCCTCGATCGCAAAGACGGCGCCCTCAAGGTCCTTGCCGGTCACGACCGGCCCATGGTTGGCCAGCAGGACCGACGTATATTTGCCGGCCAATCCCTTGATGGCCCCGGCGACCGCCGGATCGCCCGGCCTGAAATACGGCACCAGCGCCGTTCGGCCAGCGCGCATGAGATAGTACGGCGTCATCGGCGGCAGCACCGACTTCGGATCGATCTCGGGAAGCATCGTGACGGCGACCGAATGCGTCGAATGCAGATGCACCACAGCCCGAGATCCTTTGACTGTGTCGTAGAGCGCGGAATGCAGGGGGATCTCCTTCGTCGGCTTGTCGCCCGAGACAAGATTGCCCTTTGCGTCAAGGCGGGAAATGGACGCTGGATCCAGAAATCCGAGCGACGCGTTTGTCGGGGTCACAAGCCAGCCGCCTTCGTCGAGCTGAACAGAGATGTTTCCCGAGGAACCGGGGGTGAGTCCGCGATCGAACAGCGACCTGCCGAAGCGGACAATCTGTTCACAGAGTTTCGTCTGATCCATATCACCCGAGATTCTAGGCGCATGGCACGAAGCCAAACGCACTGAGCTTACCCACGGACGCCAACCTGAAAATCTCAAAAGTGCGGCGACAGCCCGTTGCAGATTGTAGATAATCTGCATTATGATTGGATTGAAAGCAAGAGGTTGGATACGCATGTCTGCTGGCAAAAGCGCGGAAAAATCAAACGTCGCCGTCATCGGGTTGGGCTCGATGGGGTTTGGCATGGCGAGTTCGCTTGTGCGACGCGGACACGCGGTCGTCGGCTACGATCCCTCCGCGACCGCTGCGGAAAGGCTGGTTGCAAGCGGCGCGCGGATAGCGGAATCACCGAGCGAAGCTGTTGCCAATGCGAGCGTCGTCCTCTGCGTCGTCGTGAACAGCGCGCAGACCGACGCGGTGCTTTTCGGCGACGGCGGCGTGTTCCCGGTGATGCCACCGGGCTCGGTATTCATTTCGTCAGCGACCATGGCGCCGTCGGAGGCAAAACGCCTGTCCTCGCGCCTCGCGGAGCGCGAAATCCTCTATCTCGACGCCCCGATCTCGGGCGGCGCAGCGAAAGCCGCGAACGGCGCCCTGACGATCATGGCGTCGGGCAGCCCGAATGCCTTCGCACGGGCGCGGCATGTCCTGGATGCGGTCGCGGCGAAGGTCTATCGCCTGGGCGACGAACCCGGCATCGGCGCTTCGGTGAAAATGATCAACCAGCATCTGGCAGGAATCCATATCGCGGCCGCATGCGAGGCCATGGTGCTCGCATCCAAGCTCGGCTTGGACCTCTCCACTGTCTACGAGGTCATAACCGCGTCCGCGGGAAACTCCTGGATGTTCGAGAACCGTGTCCCGCATATCCTCGATGGCGACTACAGGCCGCTGAGTTCGGTTGAAATATTCGTCAAGGATCTGGGCATTCTCCAGGACATGGCTCGGGCCGAACGATATCCCGTGCCGCTCGCAGCGGCGGCCCTCCAGATGTATCTCGCGACCTCGGGCGCAGGCATGGGACATGACGACGACGCGTCGGTTGCACGCACCTATGCCAAGTTGTCCGGCGCATCGCTGCCAACAGCCAAGGCGGCATCATGATCGATCTCGCCGCATGATACGCTTCGCCGCCAACCTCACCATGATGTTCACGGAATGGTCGTTCCTTGACCGCTTCGAGGCTGCCGCGGAAGCCGGCTTCGGAGCCGTGGAATTCCTGTTCCCCTATGAATTCGCACCCGAAACCGTAGGCAGCCGACTGAGGGCATGCGAACTCGAACTGGCGTTGTTTAATCTTCCTCCCGGAGACTGGGCTGCGGGCGAACGCGGCATCGCTGCCCTGCCGCATCGCTTCGAAGAGTTCCAGTCAGGCGTCGACAAGGCGCTGGACTACGCCCAGGCGACTGGCGTGCGCTCCCTCCACATGATGGCCGGCCTTGCGGACCCGTCAGACGCAGAAGCGTTGAGAAGCTACAGGCGTGCCGTGGACTTCGCCGGATCGAAGCTGGCCGCCCAAGGCCTGAACCTTCTGTTGGAACCGATCAACGGCCGCAGCATGCCCGGTTATTTTCTGAACGACTTTGCGCGTGCCGCAGCATTTATTGAGGAACTCGATCACCCGAACGTCAGGCTTCAGTTCGACGTGTTCCATCGACAGATCATGCATGGTGACATCACCGAGAGCTTCCGGCATCTGCAGCCGCTCATCGGGCACGTCCAGATAGCTGGGGTGCCTGCACGGCACGAGCCGGATACCGGCGAGGTCAACTATCGGCACTTCTTCGAACAGCTTGAGACGAGCAATTATTCCGGTTTCGTCGGCTGCGAGTATCAGCCCGCTGGCGAGACGAAAGCTGGCCTTGGCTGGTTTGCGCCGTATAGGGGGCGCAGGCAGTGACGGTCATTCTCGCAGCCATAGCCGACGACTACACCGGGGCCTCAGATCTTGCGAACACCTGGCGCAAATGCGGCCTTCGAACCGTCCAGACCATAGGAGTCCCGGTCGATAGCCGTCTGTTCGAAACGATTGATGCGCTTGTGGTCTCGCTGAAGATCCGTTCCGTGCCGGCTGTCGATGCGGTCGCAAGTGCGCTCGCCGCCGAGGAATTGCTCCGGCGGATCGGCGCCCGCCACGTCATGTACAAGATTTGCTCGACCTTCGATTCGACCGATGCGGGCAATATCGGTCCGGTTACCGATGCGTTCATGGAGCGGGCTGGACAGGACTGGACCGTGGTTACGCCGGCGTTTCCGGAAACCGGACGCACCGTCTACAAGGGGCACCTGTTCGTCAACGATGTCCCACTCAACGAAAGCGCCTTGCGGCACCATCCTTTGAACCCGATGCATGACGCCAATCTTACGCGTGTTCTTGCGAGGCAATCCAAGCACGCTGTTCACAGTCTCGACTGCCAGACGGTCGCACTTGGCCTGGAAAGCTGCAGAGCGAAGATCGCCGCAATGCCTGGCCGGCGGAAATCGATCATCGCGGACGCCATCCGGGACAGCGATCTCGATGTCCTCGGCCAATTGGCGTCCGGCGGCGCCGTTTCGACGGGTGCGTCCGGACTTGGCTACGGACTCGCAAGGGCCGCTCTGGCCGCACGCCCAGCCCGGGGATCAATGGCTAACCTTGCTGCTGTCGGTGGCCGATCGGCGGTCATTGCCGGCAGCTGTTCCGCCCGGACACTGGAGCAGATCGATGCCGCCGAAAGACATATGCCGGTGCTACGCCTTGATCCGCAGCGCATTGTCTCCGGCGGCGGCGGCGCCGTCGAAGAGGCCCTTGAATTCGCTCGACGGCAGCTCGCGGCTGGGCCAGTGCTCATCGCGTCCTCCGGCAGCCCCGATGCGGTTGCAGCCCTCCAGCGGCAGCACGGCAAGCACGAGGCCGGGCAGACGATCGAGAACGCCTTGGCGGAAATCGCCATCGGGCTCGTCGACGCCGGCGTTCGGCGGCTCGTGGTGGCGGGAGGCGAGACCTCGGGCGCCGTGGTGGACAAGCTGGCGATCGGCTCGTTCGAGGTCGGCGATGAACTTGCCCCCGGCGTCCCGATGCTGCGCACCATCGGATACCCGGGAGGCGAACTGATGATGGCACTCAAATCCGGCAATTTCGGCGACGTAAACTTCTTTGCGGAAGCGCTTGCGAGGCTCGATTGAAAACGAAGAGAGGATACGACGGCCGAAAGGAACGTGGGTCGGGCTGATCCGTCGGTTTCGGCTCTGGCCGCCTGATAGACAGGGTTGCTTTCTCTCTCTGTGAGCGACCCCCGAGCCAGCCGCTTACAATTTAGTACCAACATCAACGATCGGAGAACCATCATGACCAGTAGCTTTGAGGGCAAAACCGTCGTCGTGTCAGGAGCGGCGGGAGGTGTCGGCCGGGCTGCAGTTTCACTTTTCATCGAAAACGGTGCCAAGGTATGCGCAACAGATCTCAACCCGGCCGTCGACGAACTGGAACGAGACTCGCCCGATCATGTCGTCGCGGTTGCCGCTGATGTCACCAAGGTCGCTGACGTCGAGAAAATATTCACGACGGCAGAACAGCGGTTCGGTCCGGTCGACGTGCTCGTCAGCAACGCCGGCTTCATCATTTCGAAGTCCGCTCACGAAACCAGCGAGGATGAGTGGGACGCTGTCATGAATGCGAACGCCAAATCCTTCTTCCTGATGTCGAGGCGCGCGCTGCCTTCGATGCTCGCGCGTGGCCACGGTTCGATCGTCGCGACGGGATCCATTTCAAGCGTCGTCGGCTTGCCGGAACAGGCAGCCTATTGCGCGGCCAAAGGCGCCCTGCTTCAACTGGTACGACAGATGGCCGTAGATTATGCTTCCCGAGGCATCCGTGTGAACGCTGTTGGAGCAGGATCAATCAATACGCCGTTCCTGACTCGCTACCTCGAAGGCCTGGACGACCCAGCCGCAGGCGAGGCGGCCATCAAGAGCGCCCATCCCATTGGCCGCTGGGCCGAACCTAGTGAAATCGCCGATGCCCTTGTCTATCTTGCTGGTCCGAACGCGTCATTCGTGACAGGGCATATCTTGATGGCCGACGGCGGCTACAGTGCCCGGTAGCATCATTGTCATCTCAAGCCTCGCCGGCCTGCGTGGTGGCGAAGGTGCGGGGCAGAACATCAGCTACACCGTCGCCAAGCATGCGCAGGTCGGCGTGGTCTGCGCGGCGGCCCGGGCGCTCGCGCCGCGCGGCATCCGCGTCAATGCCTCAATCCAGGTCCGATCCACAACACGTTCCAGCACGAAATCGAGAACCGCATCAGCGCGATCAGCGGCGTCAATGTCACGGAGGCGGTGAACAAGGCCGTTCCGTTGCAGCGCCACTCCGACCCTGACGAGGTGGCCAGCGTCGCCCTCTATCTGGCATCCTCAATGAGCAGCTACGTTACCGGCCAGGTGCACGTGGTGGATGGTGGCCTGGGGAGTTGACCCGATGCGAGCGGGAACGGCCGATAGTGAACCTCACCATCGGGTGCGCACGACACTCCCATCGCTGACCTTGGATGCAAGAATTCGGAGAGCAAGCCCTGCCTCCCAAATTTGTAGTTGGATGGGCTCTCTATTGCGCGAATGGCTGGAGACGAACGCCTATCTCCCGGTGCGCCCCATCGAGGAGAGAATCGACGGGAGCGAATAGTAGCGATGACGCCGTCCTCATTCGTCTTTCCAAACGACGCACCGCGTTGATCTTCGCGCCGGCGGTCGTCGGCGCTCTAAGAAAGATGGCGTATAACCCGCCGTCCTGCGCGCGTCCGCAACAGTGGACAGTTGTCGCGCGCGGGACGGAGGAAATTCGCCCCCGCCGCGGGCGGTGAACGGGACAGCCGTAGGAGCGTCAGCATAGCGCCGGCCGCAGACCGAGACGCGGGACCGACTGTACAGTCCGCGGCGGTCCGCATTTTTTGCGTCACGATGGAAGCCGACCGGGCGAAATCGCGCACAGTTCCAGTTCTCGACAAGTCCGGCGGCTGATCGGCGACGACGGTCTGCCTTCGGCGACCAAAGGCATTGTCGCCGCTCGACTTATCTCGCTCAGCCGCAGCAACGAAGCCGGAACTGGTGGTTCGATGAGTGGGGGGAAAGGCGGTAGCGCTCTCCCGCTACCACCCTAAACCCACTATCGTACGTAATAGTGGGATCTTGCCTGTGGCGCTCCTCGGCCGCCGCGCGTTCTCCAGCATACCGCGCTTGGGGGAATGTGTTGCCGCCGATGAGGGCGGCAAGCTTGCCTTTGACCTCGATCTCAATATCCTGTCGCGGCCCTTTGGGATGAACCGTCACACAATGAACGAGCGCGCGGAAGCTCTTGACCAGCACGCCCCGATCGTCATCCGCCTCGGCGTGATGAGCTAAGACCGAAGCGAGCTCATCGACCGTTTTGACATACTTCTCTATCGCTGCCGGATGCAGAGTAAGGGTCGATGGCGCCTCTTCAAGACTGGCAAGTTCTGCCTCCGCCTCGATGCGTCGATCTTTCAACTCGGCGATACGCTCTCGGGCGTCGTCATCACCAATAATTCCCTTGACCACCAGGTCAATGCTGCGTTGTCGCTCGGCTTCAATCCGTGCGATCTTTGTCTCAAGGGTGACCCGAACGTTGGACGCACGGGCTGCTAGCCGTTGACGCTCTTCATTATAATTCCGGACGTAGATCTCAATGAGACGCGGGTCCTTCAGCTCGTCACGCATTCCATCCAATACAGCATTCTCCACGCTCCGCAGGTAAACTATGCGACGATTGGGACAGCTGCCGCTCTCACGAACTGTCGAGCAGCGGATTCGTGTTTTGCCAGTCTTGTCGCGATCGTGCACCGACATGCCCGAACCGCAGCAGCCACATCGCAACAGGCCCGAGAGGAGATGCGGTGGCCGACGTTTCACGTTCAATTTCAGACGAGATCTTTCTGTCTTCAAGTCCTGCGCGCGTCGCCATATCTCTTCGTCAACGATACGCAGGTGTGGGACATCAATCGTCTGCCACTGGTCGCGGCTATTCGGACGGGACAGACGCCTGCCCGTATCTGGGTCCTTAACCATCCGAACCTTGTTCCAGACGATGCGCCCAAAATAGAGCTCGTTCAAAATCAGCCCCGCGCCGCGTTGTGCGTTTCCGTTGATGGTAGAGGCGTTCCAACGAGTGCCGCGAGGCGGACAAACCCCTCGCGATTGAGATCTTGTGCGATTTCGCGTGGTGGCCGGCCAGAGGTGTAGGCCGCAAAGATCCGGCGAACTACCTCAGCCTCCTCTTCAACGATCTCCAGTCACCGGGACGCCCAAGAACTGCCCGATACCCGAATGCGCGACCGCCGGCGTGGCGCCCGTCGCGAACCACTCCGGCCATTCCTCGACGTACCTTTTTTGCGCCATCCTCGCGCTGCATCTGGCCCACCAAACCTCGTATTCCGATCAAGATTGCGTCAGCTGTGCCGTCGTGAACAGCTTGGATCTCGATCCCTAGGAATGACAGTCGTTTGTGCAGTCCAGCGAGATCCTCCATGTCGCGCGAAAGGCGATCGAGTGCCTCAACAATGACGACATCAAACTTTCGTTCGCGCGCCGCATCCATCAATCTCATGAGGCCGGCACGGCCAAACATCGAAGCTCCCGAGCGAGCTTTGTCCTCGTAAGCCGCAACCACATCAAGCTGATGCCGTGCTGCATACGCGCGACAAAGGACGATCTGGTCATCGGTGGATTTCTCGTTCTGCAGCTCGGTCGAGAACCGGGCGTAAATGGCTGCGCGTATCATTCACGAACCTCGCCGTTGCAGCCAATTGCTTCGACGACATCCAAGTTAGGTGTCGAAGCAGATAGCCTCACAGCGAGATGATCGCGCCTAGCGTCGGCAATCGCAAGAGCTTCCACGAACTGAACTAACGTGGGATCGAGCGCATGCTCCAACGCCTGACGCATGCAAGCACTTGGCCCCGCAGCATTCCGTTTGTTCTCCGACTGTTTCATCGGAGTGAAGGATGTGAGGCCGTGCGGTGCTAAGGAAGAGGGCCAGGCGCATGGTCGTACAGATCGGATGCGACGACGTGTGAAAAGGACAGCCGCCAGCAAGATCATCTGCTGAGTTTGTTGGACACTTGCCACCTGGATGCGGCCAACCCGCTGATTGTCGATCCGAAGCCATAGGTTCAAATCACGGACTGGCTTCGACCGTTGTCCTAGCTCGCCCCGACGGGTCGCACTGCGGCCGTCAGCCGGCAATTGCTATGAACTAGGAAACCATCATGCCTGAAAATATCAGACTAACTTCGAGAGACGTCCCCCTCATTCAGCTAGGCCTCTATCAGTGCCGCTTCCCGGTGAGCGAAGACCCGTCAGCACCCGGCGGTTATCGTTTTTGTGCTGGGCCAACTTCGCCGGATCGCGTCTACTGCGATCATCACCACAACATTGTGACCGCCGTGGACCCTCGTCGAGCCCGCTCGGGTCTCCACCTCGCTCAACGACGCGTCGCGTCAGTCTGACTGGCGGCGGCCTCCCGGCCAGGCGCTATGCGCCCCAAGGCCTTGGCTACGACCTTTCCGTCGGCTCGGTCTGGCCCATCCTCCCTTATGCCGTCTTCGCCGATGTATCCCCGGTCGCCCGATTGAGAACGACGACTTCTCGCCGAAGCGATCGCTTCGGAATGCCGTCGTAGCCCGACCGGAAGCTCAGTGTGCTTTTGTAGAGGTCGAGGTCCAATCCAACGTCTGGACTCCACTGGAGTGCCTGCACTCGAGAGCGATTGGCTCTGCGGCAGCCGATAAGGACCAAATGCGCCATCTGTAGACCTTCGTTGAGGACTGCGGCGATGTGGGAAACAGGATACAAAGTGGCCCTTGTGGGAGGCGTCCACGGCGTGACGGCCGGATTGAGGTGCGCGCCCGAGAGTGGCCCAATCGCGTAAGCCAGGGCGGTTACAGCGATGCCGAAGCTGAGGCCGATGCCAAGCGACCGAGCCGGCAGCAGCCCGCCAAAACCGCCTGTCACCACTGACGCGCAGCCGAAGACAAGAAGGTGCCGAAAAGCTCGGCGGCGACGCTTTCATGAGCATATCCCCTTGGAATTGTGAGGCCTCACTCTTCACGACTTGGAGCCGAATGCAGTGCGCCGCTGCGGCCATGGACCGGATTTGTTTGCCGCAGCGCAGCGGGTAGCCACTGCGCGCGCGGACAACCGTCCGCCACGACAGTAAGCGGAAGATGCGGCTGTGTGCAGCTAGATCTCTACCGCACACGGACGGATAGGATACCAAGCGACGCGCTTGCCGGGTGGCGTCAGACGCGGTTGGGGGGATTTTTTCGATCGAGACCCGATGATCCTGAACTTCGCGCAGGCCCGCGATAGTCTCGGCCAGAACGCGCGATGCAGCCCGGTCCTCTTTGGACGATAGGCACCCCAAAATTGAACCACCCCGCCTGTCACCGTCACGTCGGAATCGCCGACCGATGATCATGGCTCAGCCGGGAGTGCCTCCAGGAGTTGATCCCGAATACTGCTGTGTTGGCCGCGGTTCGGACGAGTGGGCTTTCTCTAGCAGTCGCCAGCGGCGATCCAGTCCGGACACTTCGGTGCTTCCGCCGCCCGCAATGCGCTCAGAAATCCATATCCATGTCGTGATGATGATGCTCGTGACCGGGAAGCTCCGGCGGCGGCGGGCCAGGCACTTCGGCCACCATGACTTCCGTTGTAAGGAGAAGACCCGCAACCGAGGCCGCGCCCTGGAGCGCCGTTCGCACCACCTTGGCCGGGTCGATGATGCCCTTTGACACCAGATCCCCGTACACGCCCGATTGGGCATCGTAGCCATAGGCGTTGTCGTCGTTTTCGAGGATCCCGGCGATGACGACCGAGCCTTCCAGGCCGGCATTGATCGCGATCTGCCGAGCCGGCCAGGTGATCGCCTTCCTGACGATCGCGATGCCGACCTGCTGGTCCTCGTTGCCGCCCTTGAGCTTCTTAAGCGCCCTGCCGGCGCGCAGCAAGGCGACCCCGCCGCCCGGGAGAATGCCCTCTGCGACCGCGGCTCTTGTCGCGTTCATCGCGTCATCGATGCGATCCTTCTTTTCCCTGACCTCGACTTCGGTGGCACCGCCGACCCGGATCACGGCGACGCCACCGGCGAGCCTGGCCAGCCGCTCCTGGAGCTCCTCGCGGTCGTAATCGGAGGTGGTTTCCGCAAGCTCGAGCTTGATCTCAGCGATGCGGGCCTCGATGCTTGCCCGCTTGCCGGCGCCGCCGACGATCGTGGTGTTTGCCTTGTCGATCATCACCTTCTTGGTGCGCCCGAGCATATCGAGGGAAGCATGCTCGAGCTTGATGCCCAAATCCTCCGAGATCACCGTTCCGCCGGCCATCAGCGCGAGATCCTGCAGCATCGCCTTGCGGCGGTTTCCGTAGGCCGGCGCCTTGACTGCTGCAACCTTGAGAGCGCCGCGCAACTTGTTGACCACCAGCGCCGCAATCACCTCACGCTCGACATCCTCGGCGATGATGAGCAGCGGCTTGCCGGCCTGCACCACCTTCTCCAGCAGCGGCAGTATTTCGTTCAGGCTGGACAGTTTCTTCTCACTGATGAGGACATAGGCATCCTGCATCTCGACCCGCATCTTTGCGCGATTGGTGATGAAATGGGGCGAGATGTAGCCGCGGTCGAACTGCATGCCCTCGACGAATTCGAGTTCGGTTTCGAGCGACGTCCCGTCCTCGACAGTGATCAGGCCGTCATTGCCGACCCTTTTCATGGCGTCGGCTAGGCAGCGGCCAATCTCCCTATCGCCGTTGGCCGAGATGGTGCCGACTTGCGCAATTTCGACGTTCGAGGTGACCTTCGTGGCGTTGTTCTTGAGTTCCGCGACGACGGCTTCGACCGCGAGATCGATGCCGCGCTTCAGGTCCATGGGATTCATGCCGGCGGCCACCGCCTTGGCGCCCTCCCGGACGATCGCATGCGCGATCACGACGGCGGTGGTCGTGCCGTCGCCGGCCTGATAGGAAGTTCTTGTTGCGATCTCGCGCACCATATGGGCGCCCATGTTCTCGAACTTGTTGTCGAGTTCGATTTCTCTGGCGACGGTCACGCCGTCCTTCGTGACCCGCGGCGCGCCGTGCTCCCTACCGATCGCGACGTTGCGCCCTAGCGGGCCAAGCGTGACGCTCACCGCATTCGCCAGGGTGTCAATGCCGCGCAGCATTCTGTCGCGAGCCTCGAACGAGAACATGATTTCCTTGGCAGCCATTTCCTTGAACCTTAAGACCCGGAACGTCCGGGCAACGGCGAAGCTTCATTCGCCGCTCAGGCGAGATTGTCGCGTGGCAGCCCGAGCCGATTCCAGACATCGAACAGAGCTGCCGCGAGCCGATCAATCATGATGTCCTCATGACAGGGTGTCGGCGTGATGCGCAGCCGCTCAGTTCCCTTCGCCACGGTCGGATAATTGATCGGCTGGATATAGATGCCGTGCTCGCTCAGGAGCAGGTCGCTCGCCGCTTTGCAATGCGCCGGATCGCCGACAGCCACCGGAACGATATGGGTGTCGCCCAGGATGACCGGCAGCGCAGCGGCCCCTAGCGCCGCCTTGACCCGCCGGACGCGGTCCTGCTGGCGCTTGCGCTCCCACTGCGAGGCTTTCAGATGCCTGATCGCCGCTGTGGCCGCGGCGCAGATCGCCGGCGGCAACGCGGCGGTGAAGATGAAACCCGGAGCATAGGAACGAATCGCATCGATCAGCACAGCACTTCCCGTGATATAGCCGCCGAGGCAGCCGAAAGCCTTGGCGAGCGTGCCTTCGATCACATCGATCCGGTTCATGGCGCCGTCGCGCGCAGCGATGCCGGCGCCGCGGGGGCCGTAAATGCCCACAGCATGGACCTCGTCGAGATAGGTCATTGCGCCGTAACGATCGGCGATGTCGCAAATGCGATTGATTGGCGCGACGTCGCCGCCCATCGAATAGAGACTTTCGAAGACGATGAGTTTTGGCCGATCCGGACCCGCCGCCTTCAACAATTCCTCGAGATGATCGACGTCGTTATGGCGGAAGATGCTCTTCTCCTTACCGGACTGGCGGATGCCCTCGATCATCGAATTGTGGTTGAGCGCATCGGACAGGATCAGACAACCGGGGATCAGCTTGGCGATGGTCGAGATGCCAGTCTGGTTCGAAACATAGCCGGACGTGAGGACCAGTGCCGCCTCCTTGCCGTGGAGATCGGCAAGCTCGCCCTCGAGCTCTACGCGCGGATGGCTGGTGCCGGAGATATTGCGCGTCCCGCCGGCCCCCGTTCCCAGGCGGGTAGCAGTCTCCACCATGGCGGCGACCACCTTTGGGTGTTGCCCCATCCCGAGATAGTCGTTGGAGCACCAGATCACGACGTCCTTCGGTCCACGCGGGGAATGCCACACGGCATTGGGAAAGCGTCCGGCGATGCGCTCCAGGTCCGCGAACACACGGTAGCGCCATTCCCCCTGCAGACGCGCGATCGCATCCGCAAAGAAACCGTCATAACTCGTAATGCCTGGCTCCAAGATACCGCCTTGCCCATCGGCCATATCGCCCGCATCTCCGGTCATCGGAGGTCCAAATCGTCGCGGCGCAATGACGTTCTTTACGCCGCCAGATTTGCCGGTGTGCAACGCTGTGGGTTCCGCCATCGCCGATTCCCCTGCTTGCATACGAATTATGTCGAAGCGCGATCCACGCCGATCCCGCTCGCATCGTTCCTCACGACCCGCGTTCAGGAAGGTCGAAGTTGAGCTGCAACATTCGCGCTATGTTTTTCAGAATCGTCTCGCAGACCTTATCTTGATTAGGATCCAGATATTTGACAGTCCAGTTTGCCCCGTTCTCCTTGGTTTCGAGCCGCTGAATCACAAAATCGGTGACGTCCCCGCATCCCGGCTCCTTATGAAGATCCGCGAGGATCAATGCCTTAAGCTCCGAAGCTTCCTTTGTATGTCTTTGCATGGCCGCTCTCCTTCCGGAAGACAACTTTCTATGGATCGATCAACTGCATAATCGTGATCTGCGTCATCCCAGGGATCGTGTCATCGCACCAGTTCACCCAACCTAGCGGCAATGCCGCTGCTTGGTGTGTCAGAGTCTAGCCCCTCCACGAATTGCCCCTGTGGGTTCATGATGTAGATGTAGGTGCCGTGATCCATTAGGTAGTCGTCACCGCCCGCTTCGCCCTGGCGCGCCACGCCGTAGGCGCCATATGCCTCCGAAACCGCAGCGATTTGTTGTGCGCTGCCGGTCAGCCCTACGATGCGCGGATCGAACGCCGCGGTAAAGCTTCCCATCACCTCAGGCGTGTCGCGTTCGGGATCGACGGTGATGAAGAGCGGTTGCAGTTTTGCGGCGTCGGGGCCGAGTTCCTCAATCGCCGCGGCGATTTCGGACAGAGTCGTCGGACAGATGTCGGGACAAGACGTATAGCCGAAGAAAACCAGCAGCCATTTGCCGCGATAAGTCTCATCGGTGACCGTCGTTCCGTCCGGCGCCGTGAGCGTGAATGGGCCACCGACCGTCACAGGCGCCGTGTCAGTTCGCACGAGCGGTTGGCAGATCGACAGGGCCGCTGCGAATATGATGCAGAAGAGGGGATGCGGACCGTAGGCCCAGGGGCGGAGGAGTCGATGCCGTCGCTTCATCAAGGACCTCCGGCACTTCGAGAATGACGCGCCAAAACCCCCGCGTGTGTTTGTGATTAACAAACTCGCCTAAATCAACCCACTTTATCATATTTTGTTGCTGGACGGCTAGACATGGCACTGGTTTGGCTCTATTTTTGAGAGTTGCCCCTCATCTCTCTTGAAGGAGGTGGCTTTTATGATGATTCGCGAATTGATGAGCGGACTAGCGGCGATCTCTTTCGTTGCGATAATGTCCGCGTCTGCGCAAGCCTACGAAGTGGGTCCGGTCACGGGAGGCGGAACGATCGAGGGTACGATCGTCTACCGCGGCGACGTGCCGACAACAAAGATCATCCCCACCAAGAATATCGAGGTGTGCGGCGACCCCCGCGAGGAGCCGCTGATCGAAGTCGGCAGCAATCAGGCCGTGCTGAACGCGGCGGTGCAGCTGGTCGACGTGGCACAGGGAAAGGCCTGGCCGCAGCCCGGAAAGCTGCCTGAACTTAACAACCTCAAATGTCGCTTTGAGCCCGCGGTGCAGATGATACCGGCCGGTTCGTTGGAGGTGGTCAACAGCGACCCAGTGCTCCACAACACCCACGGCTATTATGGCAAGCGCACCGCCTTCAACCTGGCGCTGCCCAATAAGGGCCAGCGCATACCGGTCGAACTGAAGCGTGCCGGCACTGTCCGCATCGATTGCGACGCGCATGGCTGGATGGAGGGCTGGGTCTATGTGGTGGACAATCCCTACTACGCGGTCACCGGCGCCGATGGCAAATTCAGCATAACCGATGTTCCGCCGGGGGACTACAAGCTCGTGGCGATCCATCCCTTCACCGGGCCCATCGAGCAGCCCGTCACGGTAGAGGAGAATAAGGCCACCAGTCTGACGATTGAACTGAAAAAATAACAAAATGGGCGACCCACTGATTCAACAGGGTCGCGTTCCTGCGAGAAGACCGACGCTTTAAGAAACGGTCTGCACTGAGGAGGAACCCTGATGTCTGACGAGCTTGACCGCATTCGGCGCGAAATGCATGCGGTGCTGCAGCAGCCTGGCGTACGCCCCGACGACTCGCTCCAAATCACCCGCCGCACCTTCATTCACAGATCGCTGCTGTTCGGCGCTGCTTCCGTCGGCCAGACCTTCGCGTGGTGGCCGCTGCTCAACACCATCGACGTCGCTCACGCCGCCGAAGCGCCCTTCAAGTTTGCCTGGATTTCGGACACCCATCTCTACGAGAGATCGCTCAACACGCGCTTCGTCGACAAGGTGGTGCGCGCCGTGCAAGAGGTCCAGGCCATGGATCCGCCGGCCGACTTCCTGATCTTCGGCGGCGACCTGGCCCAGCTCGGAAAGATCGAGGAACTTGAGCTTGGCGTTGAGCTCCTCAAGGATCTGACGATCAAGAAATACTACATCCCGGGCGAGCATGACTGGTATCTGGATATGGGCCAGAAGTGGGGCGAGTTGTTCGGCCAACCCAACTGGACCTTCGATCACAAGGGCGTGCGCTTCATTGGGCTCGATACGGTCAGCCGGGGACCGGACTACTGGACAGCGAAGAAGATGACGCCAGAGGAGCGCATGGGCCATATGGCTACCCTCGACGGCACGGTTGCCGGCGCGTGGGCCGGCGTCGGCCGCGACCAGCTCGACTGGATGCAGAAGACACTCGCCGACTGGGATAAGTCCAAACCGATC
This sequence comes from Mesorhizobium sp. M0923, assembly GCF_040319365.1. NCBI lineage: Bacteria > Pseudomonadati > Pseudomonadota > Alphaproteobacteria > Hyphomicrobiales > Phyllobacteriaceae > Mesorhizobium > Mesorhizobium sp. M0923. The sequence continues at coordinate 33,331 of NZ_JAMYNW010000025.1, forward strand.
GTCATCTTCAGCCATAATCCGCTGTACGAGTACTACCCGCCCTGGAACTTCTGGGTGCGCGACTGGCGCGAAGTGAATGACGTGCTGAAGCCTTATACCAAGGTCACCAACATCCACGGTCACGTGCACCAGGTGCTCTACAACGAGATCGGCAGCATGCGCTCGATCGGCATGCTGGCGACCTCCTGGCCGTGGCCGTATGCGCCGGAAGGCTTGCCCAAGCTTACCAAGCCGATGATCCGTGTCGATCCGGGCGATCCCTTCGACGGGGTCGGTTGGGAAACCGTGAACGTCAACGCCGACGATAAGGTCGATGTCGAGTACATCATGTGGGGCCGCAAGGAGGTGTTCGTCCAGTCGCCGGAGGACCACGACAAGAGCATTGCGGAGGTCATACGGTCACGCATCGCCGACAAACAGTACCCATGGGCAAATCCATAACGGTGGTGGCTATGATAAACACATCGACATTCCTCTGCATTCTGAGGCGTTCCATCGTCGCCGGAGCAGTCGTCGCAGCTGCCGTCGTCGGGCCGGCCAGTGCCAACAAGGATCCGGTAACGCCAAAGCAGCTGAAACTCTATCAAGAAGCGTTCATGGAGGAGGTCAGGAAAGGAGACCTCCTGTTCCATGGTGATGCGGCGATGAAGGAGCAGTTGGGCGTCAAGCTGTCGACCACCGGGTGGGCCTGCGCCATGTGCCATCCGATGGCCTCCGATACCCACCCGCAGGCGTTCCCGAAATTCCAGGCGTCGATGGCCAAGTTCGCGACACTGCGCGACATGATCAACTGGTGCATCGAGAAACCGAGCCAGGGCGAGAAGATCGATCCCGAATCGGAGGCGATGAAGGCGCTCGAGGCGTACATCACCTGGTCGAACAGCGGCTCGGTGTTGGTGCCAGGCAAATACTAGTCTCGTCGATAGCCGGGGCACCGGCTTCAGGGAGCGCGAAGCGAGTCCGCCATCGGAGTGACACCTCGATGGGGAACGGTGGGCTTAAAGCAGTCGTGCGGCCCTTGAACCGCGCGGGGAGGGCCATGCGTTGGCAGAGACTGCGATGGAGCTGCGCGGCAAGTTCGCGAATGTGGACCTGGATGCGCTGGTCGACAAACGGGTCGTGCGGACCTGGCTTTATTTCGGCATGTTCTGGCTGATGGTGACGCCATCCGTCGGCGTCATGATCTCGGGCACCTTCAACTACCCCGACTATCTCGGATCGGGGAACCTCGAGCTCACCTTCGGCCGGCTGCGCCCGGTCCACGTCAACGGTGTCATCTTCGGCGCCTTCTCGACGCTTTTCATCGGCCTTTGCTACTATCTCGTGCCGCGTCTGTCGGGGGTGCGGGTGATATGGTCGGAGTGGTCGGTTCTTCTCGCATGGGTCTGGAACGTCGCAACGCTTGCCGGTTTGGTCGGCTTGCTGCTCGGCGACAGTGACGGTTTGGAAGCCGGAGAGCTTCCGCTCTACGCGAAGGTCGCATTCTTCATCGTGGTGGCTGTTGCTACCGCGCAGTTCCTGATCACGATCAGTCGAAGGCTGGAGCCGGCGATCTATGTCGCGCTATGGTACCTGATCGCCACTTTCGTGTGGACGACGATGAACTTCGTGCTTGGAAGCTTCATCCTGCCATACACGATCTCGGGCATCAACAGCGCCGCCTTCCATGGCCTCTATCTCCACTACATCGTCGGGCTGTGGATAACGCCCGCGGGCTACGTGATCATCTACTATTTCCTGCCGGTCAGCGCGCGAAATCCGCTCTATGCCCATAAGCTCTCGCTGGTAGGCTTCTGGTCCCTGGCACTGTTCTACCCGTTCGTCGGCATCCACCATTACCTCTACAGCCCGATCGCGGACTGGGCCGAGACCTTGGCCGTCGTCACGTCGATGCTGCTGATCATTCCGGTGTGGACGGTGCTGGTGAACTTCTTCGGCACCATGATGGGCAGGTGGCATGAGTTCGGCAGGAACTTGCCGGCGAAGTTCCTGATCATGGGCTCGCTCATGTATCTCGTCGGCTGCTTCCAGGGCTCGACCGAGGCGCTGCGGCAGCTGCAGCAGCCGACCCATTTCACCGATTTCGTCATCTCGCATTCGCATCTCACCGTGTTCGGCACCTTCGTCGTCTGGGCGATGGGGGGCCTCCTCTATACTTGGCCGCGGCTGTTCGGGCGCGAACTCTGGTCCTTCAAGCTCGGCAACTGGTCGTTCTGGCTGATCACCGTCGGCATCACGACCATGGGCCTGGTCCTCACAGCCGGCGGGCTGCAGCAGGGTTATCAATGGATGAATGGGGTCGAATGGCTCGACTCGCTCGTCTGGGTGAAGCCCTACTGGCTGGCGCGGACCCTGGCAGGCATCAGCATGGATATCGGTATGTCGCTGCTGGTGGTGAATCTGATGCTGACCGCACTGACCAGCCCGGCGGCTGAGGCGCGACGCGCCCGCGGGCCGGTGGAGGCGCCTATCCCGGCCCCGGCGGGAGGGCCCGCGCAGTGAACGTTCGCTTCTTCGCGCTGTTCGCCGGCGTCTTCTGCATCACCCTTGCGGTGATCACGCAGGGCGTGCTGCCCTTCGTGGAGCCGTCCTCGCGAACTACGCGCGTGACCTCGGTGGTGCGCACGGATTTCGGCCAGCTGAAATGGACGGTTTCAGAAGCGACGGACTACACCGAGCAGCAGCGTCGCGGCCGCAACATTTACCTGCGCGAAGGCTGCTGGTACTGCCATTCGCAATTCGTGCGGCCGGTGACCGGCGAGATCCGCCGCTGGGGACCGGTCAGCGAGGCGGGCGAATACGCCTATGACGTGCCGCACCTGTTAGGCACACGCCGGATCGGACCGGACCTGACGCGCGTCGGCCTGAAATACAGCGACGAATGGCACCTGGCGCACTTCTACAATCCGCGGATGCTGGTGCCGGACTCGATAATGGCGCCGTATCGCGGCCTCTTCCACGAGCCCGATGCAGCCGTCCGTATCGTTGACGACGGCGCTGGCAATCGGACCCTGGAAAGGACAGAGGTCACCAAAGGCCTGTTCGACTTCGACAGCAAGCAAGCGATCCAGCTGACGCCCAATGCGTACGGGTTGCTGTTCGTGCCGCTGAAGGCGCGCGAAAGAAAGCCGATCATCCTGACGCCGAACGACGAATACACAGGCGAAACCGTCAGCATCGCGGCGGAGACGGAATCGCTGGCGGCGCTTGTTTCCTACGTCCAGAAGCTCGGCACGAACCGGGGTAAATGGCGCGATCTTTTCGAGCCGCAAAGCCTGGAGGTCATGGATGCGACGATGCCGCGCTCCGAGGAATGGATTGCTTATGGCAAGGAAGTCTATGAGCGCCGCTGCATCGGTTGCCACGGTGCCAAAGGCGACGGCAACGGGCCGGCCGCCACCTTTATGTTTAACCAGCGGCCCAGGAATTTCACGTCCGCAGTCTTCAAGTTCAGATTGACAAAGGAGCCCCTGCCCACGGACGGCGACATGCTGCGCACCATTACTCGCGGCATCCGCGGCACGGCAATGCCCCCTTGGTACGAACTGCCGCTCAACGATCGCCTGGCGGTGATCCAGTACATTAAGTATGAGCTAGCGGTTGACCGTTCCAATCCCGCCAGTCCTTACGCTTTCTTCGTCGAGGAACCGCCTGGCCCACCGTTGTATATCGGGCGCCCGCCGACCCCGTCCCAGACGATGCTGGACCGTGGCAAGGAGGTTTGGCAGGTGGCGAAGTGCTGGGAGTGCCACGGCCAAGCTGGCAAGGGCGACGGCGAGAAGGCGGCGGGCCTTAAGGATGATATCGGGTTCGCCACCGTGCCGGCCGACCTCACCAGCGGCCAGTTCAAGTCTGGCCCGGCCGTCGAAGACATCTTCCGGACGATAACTACCGGCCTCAGCGGCACGCCGATGCCGTCCTATCGGGATGCCTTTCCGGACGAGGACCGGTGGGCGCTTTCCTATTTCGTGGTGGCGCTTTCCGCCTATAAAGACCCGCTCTCGCTGCAGCCGCTGTCGATCAAGAAGGAGACCCGCGCGGCGCTGAACGATCTGAAACTGGTCGCTGACAAGCCGGAGCGAGCCTATGTGCCCGATCCGTCGGTGCCGGCGTCCGGCCCGCCAGCTCCGCCTGGCGAGGAACAGGCGCCCACCGGAGGTTAGCGCATGCTCGGTTTTGAAGTCACCGGACCCTATGCGGGCGCCATGCTGATGAGCCTGGCGGCCCTGTTCTTGTTCATCTGGGGCGTCCTATCCGGCGCGTTGAGCGGCACCGATAAAGCCGCCAACGGGTTTTTTGAAAGGGAAATGGAGAATGAGCGATCTGCAGAGCAGCGATCCGGAGAGCCCGACGCATCCGGAACTGGATGTGCGTCAAAGCTCGCACCCTGAACTGGAGGACTATGCCGGCGGCCTGATACAGGCGCGTGTGGGATTCATTCCGCTATGGCTTCTCGTCGTCTACGTGCTGCTGTTCGCCTGGGGGCTGTACTACATGTATGTTTATTGGGGCGGGCTCGGGCCCGGCCGTCTGTTCTAAGTAGACGGTCGCAAGGGCTAGCAAGACAGGAGTGATGGAGACGATGATAGCCAAAATTCTCCTTGGGGTCGCCGCATTGAACCTCCTTTTCCTGTGCTTCGAGGTGGCGATAAACGTGCTTCGTCTTTATTTCGGCTGACATAGGAGCAGCGGATGCTACATGATACCGTCTTCAAGCTTGCTGACGCCGGCTTGCCGCAGATGCTTGGCTTCCTCATCTATGGCGGCTGCACCGTCGGCTTTATCCTCTTTCTTTTGTATCTTGTGCGGCAATAGCGCCGCGTCCGCGCCACTGCGCAAACGCCAATGATGTACTACCTCGTGATCTTCGCCGCTGGATTTGCAGGCAGCTTTCATTGCATCGGCATGTGCGGCGGCTTTGCCTGCGCGCTGGGCCGCGATCAGCGAGGGGGAGGCGCAACCGTCCTTCGCCACCTGCTCTATAATACCGGCCGATTGACAACCTATTGCTTTCTGGGCGGGCTCGCGGGCGCGATCGGTCAGGTCATCTGCACCACGCAAGGGCTAACGGCGGCGCCGCTCTTGAACGGCTCCCTCGACATCGCCCAACGAATTCTCGCGATCGTCGCTGGCCTGCTCATGATTGCCATGGCGTTGCAGTTCTTCGGCTTGCTGCAGGTCTTTCATCGCCTTGCGATCGGATTTGGCGGCAGCACATTTGCATTGTCCCTGCGCGGTCTGTTGACGGCCCGGAGCAGCGCCGCACCGCTCGCCTTTGGCGTTTTCAACGGCTTCCTGCCATGTCCCTTGGTCTATGCCTTCGCCGCTCAGGCGGCGAGCACCGCCGGAGCGCTTCCCGGGTTTCTCGTCATGGCATCGTTCGGACTGGGAACCTTCCCCGCGATGTTGATGATGGGCGGCGTTGGCCGGATACTCGGGCCAGCCTGGCGGCGGCGCGGCGTGCGGCTGGCTGGTGGCTTTATTCTTTTGCTCGGTCTCATCACGCTCGGCCGTGGTCTCCTGCCTTCCGACGCGCATATCGGCCTTGCCTGGCCGGGCGGGCATCCCGCATGACTGCGCATGGCGATATCCTCTGTAGCCATTGTTCGCTCCCCGTCGGTCTGCGCCCGATGGAGCGCAGGCTCAACGGTGAGGCTTGCGCGTTCTGCTGCTACGGCTGTTGTATCGCCTTTCAGGTGAAGAGCGGCAGACACGAAGAGTGGGAAGCCGCCTGGCTTCTGATCCAGCTCGGCGTCGGAGGCTTTCTCTCCATGAATATCATGATGTTCAGCCTCCTCCTCTATTCGGACGCGTTCACCGGCGTCGATGCGGGCGTGCTGCCGTGGATTCACTTTTTGCTCTGGATCTTCGCCACGCCGGCGGTGGTGATTCTCGGCGGACCCTATCTGCGCGACATGTGGCTCAATGGCATTCAGGGACGAGTGACGTCGTCGGCACTCATCGTGCTTGGCGTCGCTGCCGCTTACCTCTATTCGGCATTTGCCGTGTTCGAGGGCAGCACGCATGTCTATTTCGACACCGCCGTGATGGTGCTGATGCTATTCACAGTTGGCCGCTATCTCGAGGCTGTTGGCCGCGCCAGGGCGGCGCGCGACCTCGAACCTCTTCTGGCCGCAGAAAGCGAGAGCGCGACCGCGGTCGATGGCGCGGCAGAGATCCGCCGTCCGGTGCGGGAGGTGACGGCCGGCATGCTGGTGCGGGTCCGGCCAGGCGAGCGCATTCCGGTCGACGGCGTGGTTGTCGAGGGGGAATCGAACACCGATGAAGCCGTGATTACCGGAGAAAGCCGGCAAGTGACAAAGCGCGCCGGCTCCAAGGTGATTGCCGGCAGTATCAATATCGACGGCCCGCTCCTGATCCAAAGCAGCGGTGACGGAACCGCAACCCGCTGGGCACGGATTTGCCGGTCGGTGCGCGAAGCGCTGGGCCGTCGCAGTCCAACCCAGCGCCTTGCCGATCGCGTCGTTGGCGTGTCCGTGCCGCTCGTCCTCGCCCTCGGCGGGCTGACGATCGTTTACTGGGCCCAGTCATTGCCGTTCGATCGGGCGTTGCTGATTGGCCTCTCGGTGCTGGTGGTTGCCTGTCCTTGTGCAGTCGGCCTCGCTGCTCCGATGGCGATATCGCTCGGCATCGGCCGGCTGGCGCGGCACGGCTGCCTCGTCCGCGACCCCGGCGTGCTCGAGACCCTGGCGCGTGTACGGTTGCTCGCCTTCGACAAGACCGGCACTCTGACGGCGGGCAAAGCGCGTCTCGTCGGCGTCGACCGCGAGGAGGTCGGCATCGACGAAGTACTGGCGCGCGCCGCCGGTCTGGAGCGCCATTCCGAGCATGGTCTGGCGCGGGCCATCGCGGCAGCCGCCGCTCAGCGGGGCATCACGCCGCTCGTCACCCGCGAGGTCCGGATGGTTCCCGGCCGTGGCATCCGCGGCAGCGCCGAAGGCCGGCCCGTGGCGGCAGGGAACGGCAGATTGATGAATGATCTGGGCTGGCCGCTTCCCCCGTCGCTGGCCGAGCGTGCGCGGTCGCTGGAGGCGAGCGGTCATTCGGTGGTCTATGTCGGTTGGGGCGAGCGGGTTCACGCCGTGCTGTCGCTCGATGATTCGCCGCTTCCCGAGGCGCAGGCCGCGATCGCGGCCCTGCGTGAGCGCGGGCTCGACGCCACGCTGTTGACCGGCGACTTGGCGCAAGCGGCGGAGCGGATCGCGGCCCTGGTCGGGATCAAGGACGTCCAAGCGGGCCTTTCGCCGGAGGCCAAACGGCTGGCCCTGGATCGGCTCCGCCATGACCACGATGCGGTGGCAATGGTCGGCGATGGACTGAATGACGGGCCAGTTCTGGCCGCCGCAGATGTCGGTATTGCCGTCGGCTCCGCCACCGATCTCGCCCGCGAGACTGCGGCGCTCGTGCTGCCTGCGGACGGATTGTGGATGCTGCCCTGGATCGTCGACGTGGCCCGCGCGGTGCGCAGGACCATCTTGACCAACCTTATGTGGGCGTTCGGTTACAATCTCGTCGCCCTGACGTTCGCAGCATTCGGACTTCTGCAGCCAATCCTTGCGGCGGCGGTCATGGCCGGCTCGAGCATCCTCGTGGTGGTGAATTCGCTGCGGCTGGAGCGGCTGCCCGATCCTGTTGCAACGCTGATCCCGGAGCAACGATCCGGCGCCGAGGCGGAGCGCGCCCAGAATGGTGCCGGCATTTCCGCAATGGCCGGCCCGGCCGTCGAGCGGAGTTGAGTTTCGTTTCAGCCAAACACGTCGTGCGTGAAGGCGTCGTACCAGCCTTCCGCCGCGCGCGCTGCCTGCCGGCGGACCTCGGAGCTTTCCTCGACCTTGCTGACGAAGCTGATGACGCTCTTGAGCTTTCCGTCGACGGGCTTGAAGCTGATGGCGTTGCTGAACGCATCGTCGGGGGCGAGATAGGTGTAGCAGGTGTTGAACAAATGCGCCGGGAAACGCGCTGATCCGGTGAGATCGGCCGCGATGGCAAAGGCGCAGGCTTTGGCCTGGCTGTTGGCGCAGAAGGCGGATTTCGGCATATCCCCGCCGATGATCGCGTCGCCGACCAGATGGACGCCGGGCTGCAGCGCCGATTCGAAGGTGACCGGATCGACCGGACACCAGCCCGACTGATTGGCGAGCCCTGCCTGCTGCACCAAGCGCCCGGCCATTTGCGCCGGGATGACATTGGCCACCGCGGCCTTGAATGTTGCTCCCTCGGTGATCACCGACCGGGTCTTCGCGTCGATCGCCGTGACCCCGCCAGTGAACTGGGCCGGTAGCCATTCGATCATTCCCGGATAGTGGCGGTTCCAAGCGTCCTGGAACAGGTCCTGCGCGTTGAAGCTGTCTTTCGAATCGAGGATCAGAATTTTGGCCTTGGGTTTGCTGCGCTGGAAATAGGAGGCGATGAGCGAAGCGCGCTCATAGGGGGCGGGCGGACAGCGAAATGGATTCGGCGGGACGACGATGACGAATAGGCCGCCGTCCTCCATGCTTTCCAATTGCTGGCGCAACAGGCTGGTTTGCGGCCCTGCATTCCAGGCGTGCGGCATGATCTCCATCGCAGCTTCGTCATAGCCCCTAAGCGCCCGATCCCTGAATGCGATGCCTGGCGCAACAACGAGACGGTCGTAGCTGAGCTTCGAACCGTTGTTCAGCGCAACGGTTTTCGCCGCCGGGTGAATCGCTTCAGCGGACTCATGAATGACGGTGATGCCATATTGTTTTGCCAGCGCTTCATAACCATGACTGAGCGATTTGAACGGGCGGAGCCCGGCGAGATAGAGATTGCTGAAAAAGCAGGTCGTGTAGCTCTGTCGCGGTTCGACCAGGGTCACCTCGATAGCCGTGGCGCTGACGGCGAGATATCTGGCGACCGTTGCGCCGCCGATGCCGCCGCCGATCACGACGACACGCGCCTTGGCCTGGCCCCGCGCCTTCGGCTGGTTGAGCGCCGTTAGCAACGCTGCTCCAGTCAGGCGGCCGAACTCGCGACGCGTCCAGAATTTCATGGCGCGCTACTTTCCCTGCGCTGCGACATAGCGCGCGACGCTCGCGATCTCCTCGTCGCTGAGCGACAGCGCGATAGCGTGCATGATGTGATTTGGACTCTCGCTCGCCCGGTAGGCAAGCAGGGCGTTGGTGAGCCTCTCCTCACCAAGCCGGATGATGCTGGGAATGCCTGTGCCGCCGCCATCGAGGCGATGGCAGGACGCACAGGTCGCGGCGAGTTGAGCGCCTTGATCGGCCCCCGCCGCCGCGCCGGATTGGCTGACGAGAAGCACGAGGCCCGTGGCAATCGCAGATCTCGCGACGGGACGCATGCTGAATACCCGTCTGTTTCGGAGTTTTCCGGTCACGCTCCCACTCAACTTGTCACGCCATAACTCGCGCAGCTCGATTGCGTCGCCACCTCAACCGACCGTGAGCCGGTGCGACAACGTGTAGACGGCACCGCCGTCCTCCTCCCATACGAAATCGAGCCGGCCGCTCTCCGTCGCGCGCAGGGAAAATTCGAAGAACGGGTTAGCCGAAATCGCCTCGTGGAGATCGACGCTGAACACCACGGATTGGTTGTAGCGGCAGACAAACCTGTTGATGATCTTGCGCGGGATTACATTGCCTTGATCATCATGGCGCAGCCCTGTTTCCATCTCATGGCTGATGATGGTCTTGACCTGAAAAAACTCTCCCTTCGCCGCAGCGCTCGGCACGATCACGCGTGGTGTTGCGGTAGTCACTGTCTCTCTCCGTTCTCAGGCACAGCCATCTGTGGCGACACGGACCCACGTCGTGGTCATCAGCAAATTGCCGTCATTCATTTCGGCGACAGCGATGACATGCTGCGGTTTGGCAAGGCGGATGCGGGTCGACACGCGGGGCAGGCTGCGTTGGGGGACGAAATGGAAACTGGCGACTTCGATAAGCGGGTTCCGCGGCGCGAACACGCGCATTTGCCTCACATGGTCGGCCTCAGTCATGGGGCTGTCGATGTAAAGACTCATGGGCACGGTATAGCCGGTCGGGAAGTATGTCGGCATTATCAGGTGAAGGCGATCCGACACCGTGGCTGTCCGTCCGGTGAACTGTTCGACGAGATCCAGCGCTTCATCGTTCGCACGCGCGCTCTGCGGCGATAAGAGCGCGACTCCGGCAAACCCTGCACTCCCGGCGATCAACACATCCCGGCGCGTCAAGCTCATCATCCCGGTCTCCGCCTTTTTTGCGTCACTCCGAAGACACACATCAACAGCGGCAGGAGGCGGCGCAATCGGACACATCAGTGCGGCAGCTTTGAAGTTTAGCACCGCCAACCGCTGCGAGCAAATCTCTTAGAAGTGCCCAAGATCTCTTAGCCGCCCTCAAAACGGTCAAGACATTGCAGGAAAAGGACGCTCCTGCGTTTGTCGGATTTCTAAGCACGCTCTTGCCCGGCTATCAGACGCTCAAACTAACTGGAGCGCTCTGAACAGCGCCAGCGCAATGTCGGATTTACAAGCATGTGCGACATTCATGATAAGGCTGAAGAAGGACCGGTTAAGGTCATAAATTCCGGTTCCGGACTAATGGGTCGCACCGCACGATGTCGCGGCGTCGCCGAGCGATTTGGACCCACGCGCTGGCTCGTCTCAGTCTCGGCTAGTCCGACTAGAGATCAGGCGCACAACATTTCGGAGGACAACGTGCACCAGAAGCCGACATTGCACGTTGAAGGTCAGGTCAGCGTCTTGCTAGTGACCTTCAATTCAAGAAATGCCGAACTCTCGGTTGCTTATTATCCCCTGTCGCAAGAACGGGAATGCCCCTGAAGCCAGGTCATCGCCATTGCCACCAAACCGGGCGGGATTGGCGTCATTCATGGGCCTTGCGGCCATTATGCTATTAGGCCCGCGCTAAGGGCTGAGTTTCGCGGAACAAGCCGACGCATGGGTCCGTTTCCTGCGTGCCAAGAGCATCACGACTGCAGCTTGGTCGAGCTATAAAGCCTCGGTGTGCCACTGCACATGTGAGGCTTCGTTATGCGCGACGCTACTCATGCGCGGAGCCACTCATGGAAGAGTTCCTACTGTTCGCAGCCGTCGGGTTTCTGGCCCAGGCGGTCGATGGTGCTCTAGGGATGGCCTATGGCGTGATCTCTTCGACGGTGCTCCTCACCTTCGGGGTGCCACCGGCACAAGCATCAGCTTCAGTTCATGCTGCGGAATTGTTCACCACCGCCGCTTCCGGATCGGCTCATCTTTATCATCGCAACATCGATTGGAAACTGTTTTGGCGACTGATCCCCTTTGGTGTCGGCGGCGGTATGCTCGGCGCTTTCGTACTCACTTCGTTTGACGGAGATCAGGTCAAGCCATTCGTTACAGCATATCTCGCGGTTATTGGGAGCTGGTTACTATATCGGTCGTTTCATCGTATCCCCACCAACCCCGTGAAGCTGAAAATCGTGGCGCCGTTGGGCGCAACCGCCGGATTCCTGGACGCCGCAGGCGGTGGGGGCTGGGGTCCTGTTGCCACCACCGGTCTACTCGGCGCGGGTGGACAACCGCGATTCGTTATCGGCACGGTCAATGCGAGCGAGTTCCTGATTGCACTTTCAGTGTCGCTGAGCTTCCTCGCCACGATTGTAACCGGCCATTGGGAGCAAGCCGGCGAATTCCGCGACCTAACATCTGTTGCCGGACTGATCGTTGGAGGCGTTTTAGCGGCGCCGCTGGCGGGAAGGATGGTCAAGACATTGCGGGAGAGGACGCTCCTGCGGCTTGTGGGATTTCTGATCACGCTTTTGGCCGGCTACCAGACACTCGAACTAACTGGATTGCTCTGACCGTGAGACAGTCGAACGGAGGCAAGGAAATGAGCACTTCGACCAGGATCGGCATCGGAGCGGGCTGGCTGGGCGGCGCGATCGCCGGATTCATGCTCGATGCCGGTGTCGTCAAGCCACAAGATCTTGCCTTCTCCTATCGGCAGACGAGGCCCGACTGCGGCGGAAGCTCGCGCTGGATCGAGGTGACATGGATGACCACGCCCGAGCCTTGCTCCATCATCATTGGCAACAGGGCAGATCAAGCAGGGTTCATCGGCTTCGCGCGAGGATGATTTGGAACGACGGGAAGACCAAAGACGTTCGTGCATATTGCATCCGCTAGCCACAGGTCTAACGCTTGCTATTCTCAGTAGTTCGAGGCGTACCATGTTTCGCAACTCGGGCATCATTTCTCTGCCTCGCCCGCTTGAGCGTCGTGTGGACACTCTTGCCCAGTCGTTCATGCGCCAGCGGCTCGGATCTCAGATGGACTTCTCGACTCCGGAAGGCGAGCCGGCGCTGTTACCACCCAACTCGGTGTCCTGGCGCATTTTTAAGAACCCTGTTGCGCTGTTCATCGGCGGGGTAACGGCGGTGCTGCTCGAATTGGCAGAGCCGCGGGTTCGCGACGCCATTTGGCAGCACAGCAGCTTCCGCTCCCTCGCGCTCCGACGATTGCAGCGTACGGGCCTCGCTGCTTTGGTCACGGTCTACGGCCCCCGATCCAAGGCTAAGGCCATGATTGAAGATGTGGTCAGGATGCATGGGCGCGTTTCGGGTCGAACCAGCGAAGGCGAGCCATACCACGCCACCGACCCGGAGCTGCTGGACTGGGTGCAAGCGACGGCCGAGTTTGGTTTCATGGAGGCCTATCACGTCTATGTGCATCGTCTGCATTTTTTCGAACGGGACGCGATGTTTGCTGAGGCTCGCCCCGTGGCGCTTCTCTATGGTGCGGTCGGCGCGCCCACGTCTCAGGCCGAGCTTTACGCGCTGTTCGACGTGATGAGGCAAAGACTCGTCGCGTCGCCGATCGTGTCGGAGTTCCTGGAGATCATGGAAGAAGTTCCCGCCTTGCCGGGAGTTGCTCGACCCCTTCAGCGGCCGCTTCTGAAGGCGGCCGTCGAGATCCTACCCCAATGGGTCCGCAAGCGGTTGGAACTCGGCGACCGCTGGACCTTGAAGCCGTGGGAGCGTGCTGTTGTGAAGACGACGGGTGCAATCTGCGACAGCACCGTGCTTCATTCATCACCAGCCGTCCAGTCGTGCCGCCGCCTCGGCCTTTCCGAGAGCTATCTCTATCGCCGAACGGCATCCGAAAACCTACACAGAACCGGACAGTGTTCGTTCCTTGACTAAATGTCAGGCACGCGTCGTGATCGTGTCCCAGGGAGTGGTGTAGCTGACGGCTTGGTCGCCGCGCTCTCCGGCATGGGGCCGGGCTGATCAGCCTGCCACGGCTGGCAGGCTGATCAGAAGGATCATCGCTCATTTGGCTGATGGTTTCCAGCGTCATGTATCTGGCGCGCTGCACGGCCCATTCGTCGTTCTGTTCGAGCAGGATCGCGCCAACCAGGCGGACGATGGCGTCATCATTTGGGAAGATGCCGACGACCTCGGTGCGCCGCTTGATCTCGCCGTTGAGGCGCTCGATCGGGTTGGTCGAGTGCAGCTTGGCGCGGTGCTCCTTGGGGAAAGTCATGTAGGCAAGCACGTCGGGCTCGGCGTCGTCCATGATTGTCGCCAGCTTCGGCACCTTCGGCCGGATCTGGTCGGCGACGGCGCGCCATTGCGTGCTTGCGGCCCCGGGCGTTTCCTGGGCGAAGGCGGTGGCGATGAAAGCGGAGACGACGCGGCGCCCGCTCTTGCCGGCATGGGCCAGCACGTTCCTCATGAAGTGGACGCGGCACCTCTGCCATGTCGCGCACAGCACCTTGGTGACGGCCGCCTTGATACCTTCATGGGCATCGGAGACGACGAGCTTGACGCCGCGCAGGCCACGGCGGGTCAGCTTGCGCAGGAACTCCGTCCAGATCGGCTCGGCCTCAGACGTGCCGACCTCCATGCCCAGCACCTCGCGCTGGCCGTCCGCGTTGACGCCGACAGCGATGATGACGACGACCGAGACGATGCGGCCGCCGCGGCGCACCTTCAGGTAGGTGGCGTCGATCCATAGATATGGCCAGTCGCCCTCGATGGGACTTTCAAGGAACGCTTTGACCTTGCCGTCGATCTCTTCGCACAGCCGGCTGACCTGGCTTTTTGGAGATGCCGCTCATGCCCATGGCCTTGACCAGGTCGTCGACCGAGCGGGTCGAGATCCCCTGGACGTAGGCCTCCTGGATGACGGCGGTCAGCGCCTTCTCGGCCATGCGGCGCGGTTCGAGGAAACCGGGGAAGTAGGAGCCCTTCCTGAGCTTGGGGATGCGCAGCTCGACGGTGCCGGCGCGCGTGTCCCAGTCGCGCTCGCGATAGCCGTTGCGCTGGGCCGTGCGCAACGGGCTCTTCTCGCCATAGGCGGCGCCGGTGGCGGCGCCAACCTCCAGCTCCATCAGCCGCTCGGCGGCAAAGCCGATCATCTCGCGCAAGAGATCGGAATCCGGAGTCTTCTCCACGAGCGCGCGCAGGTTCATCATGTCGTCGGTCATCGATGGTTCCTTCGAATCAGGTTGGTGTCAGCAACCCGACCTTACCGGCGAACTGTCGATGACCACCGCAAAGCCGCTCGCTCGCTACAGCGCTATCGAGGGCGCGCCCGCGAGCGGCTTCGCTACCGCCGAGCTACACCACCTGTGGGGACGCGACCCGCGTCGTGCAGACGTTCAGCTTCTAGTTAACGCGTCTTGAAGGCACGAACTCGATAGCCCACTGGACGGCGGGGCGTGACGCAGGCCCGCCAAGCAGACGCGAACAAACTACCGGGCGGCTGCCGGCAACAGTGAAGCCGTCGTACCGTCAAAACCGGCATGGGCCGGCTCGTGGCCGGAGCCGCCGCCCGAGATGACCGTGTAGCCCTTCTCGGTGACTGTCAAAGTCACGATCCTGATCCGCGGGTCCAAAAGCGCCTCCAGCAGCTGAGCGGGGCCCGCCGGTGCGACAAGAATATGGCCGATAGAACCGACTATCCGAAGGCTCGTCTGTTCATCTTGACGACTGACAACTGTGTACAAACCATCTTGGGGAGCAAGCGCGTCCCGCGTGTCCGAACTCCGGAGCAGGCTGCAATCATGCCCCAATCGAGTTGTCCCGCGGCCAGGCAATCATCCGTATAGATTGCCTGATGGGCCCTGTGCCAGTTGCCGATACCGAGATGCACGATTCCGGGCGTCACACTCCGTCGATCGTACCGAGGAATTTGGACACCGGCTGATGCGAGCGCCAAATTGGCGTGAGAAAGACGATTTTCCATTGTATGCAGCTCAATCGAAATGGAGACCACCGTTCATATCGATAACCTCGCCCGTGATGAAACCGACTAGAGGAGACGCGAGGAATGAAACGGTGTGGGCGACTTCTTGAGGTTCGCAAAATCTCCCGACCGGGATTTGAGCAAGCTGGGCCGCGCGCTGTTCGTCGTTGAGCTGTTCGGAAACCATCGGCGACATTACGTAGGCGGGCGCAATTGCATTCGAGGTCACGCCCTGGCCAGCGGTCTCGCGGGCAATTGAAAAGGTCAGCCCGATCATCGCGCTCTTCGAAACTGAATACGCCGTCCCTGCGGTCAAGCCTCCGCTTTTGGCGGCATAGGAGGAGATATTGATCACCCGACCCCACCGTTTCGAGCGCATCCCTGGAAGAAATATCTGGGCGAGAAGGAATGCGGCTTCTACGTTGACTATGTTGACCCTTCGCCATTCCTCGATCGAGGTATCTGCCATTTTGTGGTTCGACAGAATGCCAGCATTGCATTATCAATCAGTGCAAACAATATATAATCCTGGCATCACTTTTGTGAAATTATCAGCTTTATTACTTACCTCTACTTTCCAATATGCTTTCTGCGTGGGTGAGCGCTTCAAAGGCACCAGGCTTAGGCCAAAACTCCTGGTCCTCAAGAATCGGGACTTGCGGCTAAGTGGCGTGACGCCAATAGTAGAAGAAGGCATCCTCGATAGTGGGTGTCGCGATGTAGCGGTCTAGCGACTTGAACCCCCGACATCTGCACCGGAACATTCTGCCGCATCTTACCCTGTCCGATTTGCAGGTCGCTACTCGCCTTTTCCGAACGAGCCGGCGAGGCAGCTTCCGCACCACGCAACATCTCTTATCTAGGGCAACACGATCTCTTCATTACCGGATGGTGCGGGATGTGGATTTGTTGTGCCGACTGCAATATGGCCCCGTTTATCGGGACTGAGGCTTGTCGAAACAGTCAACCGTCTGGATTTGATATCGTTGTGCTGTTTCGATGCCGACGTTGTCGAGGCCGCGTCTATGAAGAGTGACACGCTTTCGTACCCACCCCGCGGCCTCTCTCGTGAGGAAGCAGCGCGCTATGTCGGTGTCGGATCGACACTATTCGACGACATGGTTGCTGACGGCCGCATGCCGAGGCCTAAGCACGTCAACAGTCGCGCGATCTGGGATCGTGTGGCGCTCGATATCGCTTTCTCCGCCCTGCCAGACAAAGACAATGGTCTGCAACAACTATTGGAGCGGAGCAAACGAGAGCCGACAAGGAGATAAGCAACTACGCACATTGCGTATACGCTGCAGGCGTAGTACAGTCACCGCCTGAGCGGATGAGATGATGTGAACGACAATGAAAAGCTCGCGCGAGAAGTGAAAGCCTGGCGGGCGAAGGGAGGATTCACCGCCGAGAGTGCAGCCAACGTCTTGGGAATACCGAAACGCACTCTTGAAGGTATAGAGCAAGGTCGTGGCTTCCCTTACCCGGTACTTCTGCGCGTTGCTATAGAAAGCAAGACCCTTTCGCTTCAGGCAATGCTGGAGGATTCCTCGCCTGTGAAGCAACGGCAGCGGAAAACTCAAAGTGAGATCTAATGGCCAGATCATTCAAAGATGTCCGCTACCCCGGCGTTTCGTCGCGCATCAAGAACGGAAAGCTCGTCTATCGCTATCGCGGCAAAGGAATGCCCGAAATTCGGCTTCCTGGCAGACCAGGCGATCCTGAGTTCGAAGCCGCCTATGAACAGGCAACGCAAGGCCAAGGTCAAAAGGCCGTCATCATTGACTTGCCCGGTCTGGCGTTGCCAAAGACATTTGGTCATGCTGCGCGCCGACTTGAAGCGACGATGGAATGGCTGGACTTCGACGAAGCGACGCAGCAGAAGAATGCCCGGCTTATTGAACGTTTCCTTCGGATGCAGGTCGATCCTGCCTATCCGCTGACTTGGCGCAACACGCCGGTGGAACATCTCGATGCCGACCATTTGCGTGCGATTATCGAAAGTGTCTTTGCCACCAACCGGACGGTTGCCAAGCACCTGCTGGTGGCAATCAAGAAGCTCCTATGGGTGGCGATCGAAGTTGAGAAATGGATCAAGCCGCAGGACGATCCCTCGCTGTCGATCCGTGTCCGCATTCCAAAATCGACTGCCAATCCCGCCTGCCCGATCGCCATTCGTGAAAAGTTCGAGGCGCACCATCCAATCGGATCAGCGCCGCGCACCTGCTATGCGCTCGGTTTCTGGCTCGGGAACCGACGCGGCGATATCGCCTCACTGGAGTGGGACGATTTGGTCCTCGAGGAGATCGAATTGTTCGATGGCTCCTTGGAAACAATCGAAGCCTTCGACTTCCGACAGCAGAAAAATCGCAACCGTCATGGCGGGCGCGAGATGTTCATCCCTGTTGTGGACAAGCTGGCGCAAGCTTTAGTGCCATTAGATCGCTCTAAGGGTGGGACGGTATTGAAGAACGCCTATGGGCGTCCGTTCTCCAAAAAGAGCCTCACTGGCATGATGGCACATTGGAACAAGCAGGCCGGCATCCCGGAGGGCTACACCCTGCACGGGCTGCGCCGTACCTTCGGCACGTATCTCGCCGAATGCAACATCCAAGCCCGCGCTATCATGGAGGCGATGGGGCATTCTTCAATGACGGTAACAGACCACTATGTGCGAGAGGCCAATAAGAAACGGATGGCTGTCGATATCGCCCGCGCCATCAACGAGCGGGAAGCCAAACGCGACGCCATGAAGCAACGGATACCTCTGCGCGTCATCAAATGAGTGAATCAACCCGACCAAGCGGAGGGTGGCACATCGGCCGCCCTTTTTTGGGCCCATAATAGGCCCAAAACGTTTTGGGCCGAGGCGTATTTTCCTCAATAAAATCAATGGTTATGGTGGGCCCGGAGGGTATTCAGAAAGCCATAAAAATCAATTGGTAAGAGATCAGTGGGACTTCAGAGCATTCAAATCTTTTCCAATGTTTTTCAATGTTGTTGTCCCACTCAGAAGTGCCTCAGTCCACCAAGCCGACGCACTGAACGCCTCACTCGGAAGGGAGGTTTGCGCGTCAGAGGACCGGCCGCTTCTCGCGCCAAGAAGCGGCTACCGCGACCTTTCTCAGGAAGGCTGCACACCGACGCGATCTTCCTTTCGCCTTGCGTCATTTGCGTGCGGCATTTGCGCCAACTGCTGACGCTCAGCGCGAAGACATCAATGTCCTGTTATGGGGCCCGTCTCGAAAGCGGATCTTTAGTGCTACCAGCACCAACGACCGTCTGCGGTCGTTCAGAACACGGGTTACCGTCTCTAAACCGTATATTGGACCGGGCAGCCGCCGGAAATTGATCGAATGGAGGTGATCGCATGTCAGGAGGCGTTCAAAAACGACCTACGACCGCGATCTTCATCGCGGCCGTTTTCATGGTGTCATTCCCGGCTATGCCGACAAGTTCTTTATGATCGGCAGCTTGCGGATCGTCTTGCCCGTCGCCGCCCGTAGCGCGTTGGCGACGGCCGGGCCGATCGGCGGCACACCCGGCTCGCCAACGCCCGTGGGCGGCTCGTCGGACGGCACAATGTGCACCTCGACGCGCGGCATCTGCTCGATCCTGAGCGGCATATAGGTGTCGTAGTTCTCTTGGTCTACGACACCGCCCGTCAGGGTCAGCTCCTCCTGGAGGATCGCGCCTAGCCCGAAGCCGATACCGCCCTCCATCTGAGCGCGGATCTGGTCAGGATTTATCGCGGTGCCGCAATCTACCGCGCAGACGACGCGGTCGACTTTGAAATCATTTCCATCGTTGAAGGTGATCTCGACCACCTCGGCGACATAAGTCGAGAGGCTTTCATGCAGGGCCACGCCGCGGAAACGGCCTTCCGGCAGAGGCTTGTCCCAGCCTGCCTTCTCAGCAGCCAATTTCAGCACGCCGGCATGCCGTGGATGGTGACCGAGCATCGACAAGCGGAAGTCGACCGGATCACGGTTCGCAGCGGCGGCGAGCTCATCGATCAGGGTTTCCATTGCGTAAGCGGTGTGGGTGGAGCCTACCGAACGCCACCACAGCACTGGGATTTTCACGTCCGTGGTGGTCAGCTCGACCTTCAGGTTCGGGATCGCATAGGGCAGGTTGGTGGCGCCCTCTACGGAGGTCGGATCGATGCCGTTCTCGATCATCGCCGCAAAGGGCGAACCGCCCGCGATCGATTGGCCCACGATGTGGTCATGGAGAGCGACGACATTGCCTTCCTTGTCGAGCCCCGCCTCGACTGCGTGCACATAGGCCGGCCGGTACCGCCCACCCCGCATGTCGTTCTCGCGGGTCCACTGCACCTTCACTGGCTTGCCGGGTCCCAGTGCACGCGCTGTGGAAACAGCTTCGATAATGAGATCTGCGTCCGAGACCGCTCGGCGGCCGAAGCTGCCGCCGGTCTTCATCACGTGCAGCCTCACCTTGTCCGGCGTGGTGCCGCCTACTTGAGCGGCAGCCGCCTGATAAAGGTCGGGCATCTGGTGTCCGCCCCAGACGTCGATGGTGCCGTCTTCGTTGATTCGGGCGGCCGCGTTGAGTGGCTCGATCGAAGCATGGACAAGATAGGGGAATTCGTAGTGCCCTTGGATGACTTTCTCAGCACTGGCCAACGCTGCGGGAGTGTTACCGTCGTCGCGCGCGGTGGCCGCGCCCGGATCGTCTGCTGCCTTAGTGTATTCGGCCATGATCTCGGCCGTGCCGCGCCTTTCGGCCTTCTCTTCGTTCCAGGTCACCTCCACGAGATCGCGGCCCTTGAGCGCCGTCCACATGTCCCTGCCGACCACGGCAATGCCGCGCGGCGTCTGGACGACATCGACAATGCCGTCGAGTGCCTTGGCTTTGGAGGCGTCGAAGCTCTCGATCTCAGCGCCGAACTTCGGCGGATGGATCATAACGGCCGTATTGAGTCCATCCATCTTCAGGTCGATCGTGTAGGTCTGCGCGCCATTGGTCTTGCCGGCGGAATCGTAGCGCTTGAGGCTGTCCGATCCGATCTGGGCCCACTTGTCGCGCGGCTTTAGCGGCACATCGTCGGGAACCGGCATTCCCGCTGCGGCTTCAGCCAGGTCACCGAAGCGCGCCTGCATCCCTGAGGCGTGCGACACGACCCCGGAAGCGACTGTGATCTCGCCGGCTGGCACGTCCCACCGCTGCGCCGCGGCCGCCACCAGCATGGCCCGTGCGGCAGCACCCGCCTTGCGGTAGCGCTCCCACGACGAACTCATCGACGTGGAGCCACCGGTTCCCTGCGCGGCCCCGCCCCAGGCGAGATTGCCGTAGAGCGCGGTATTGCCATATCCGCCGACCACGTGGACCTGCGCCCAGGCGCCGTCGAGCTCTTCCATAACCAGGGTGGCGATGCCGAAATAGGAGCCTTGTCCCATCTCGAACTGCGACGAGTGGATGACGATTCGGTTCTCCGGTGTGATCTCGACATAGGTCTGGAAGGGGTTCGCCTGGACCGCTGCAGGCGTCGGTTGTGCGTTGGCGGGCGCGGCCATCATTAGCCGGTAACCCACGGCGAGGCCCGCGGTGGTGACGGCCGTGCCGAGGAGGAACTGGCGGCGCGTGGGCCCCACGGCATTATGCTTCGGGAGAAACTGCAACATGCCTCAAGTCTCCAGCCGGTTGGCGGTCTCGTGGATGGCCGCGCGGATGCGATGATAGGTGGCGCAGCGGCAGAGATTGCCGCTCATCGCCGAATCAATATCATCGTCCGTCGGCTTCGGCGTCTCGGTCAGGAGGGCCACGGCCGACATGATCTGGCCAGACTGGCAATAGCCGCATTGAGGTACGTCGAACTCGGCCCACACGGCCTGGACCGTTTCGCCGATCTTGCCCGACACGCCCTCAATGGTGGTGATCGAGGCTCCTTCGATGTCGCCGACTGCGGTCTGGCACGAGCGCGTCGGCATGCCGTTAACGTGAACCGTGCAAGCGCCGCACTGGGCAAGGCCGCAACCGAATTTCGTTCCTGTGAGTCCGATGCCGTCACGGATCGCCCAGAGCAGCGGCATCTCTGGATCGACGTCGAGTGTTCGCGCCTCGCCATTGAGGGTAAAAGCGACCATGGCTTGCTCTCCTTGTCCTGAGCTGGCTATCTCGTTGCGCCTCCGCCCGGCTAGGAACCGGACTCTTCTTGCTGAGGCATAGCGACCACAGACTAGGATCGCGCAGCTCGAGCAACAAGCCGCTAGCTGGCAATCGCGAGATCGTGAAGTGGCTCGTGTCGAAAGGCTGGAGGCAACTGAATGTCATTTTTGGGCCGACCGGCCGGTCAGTTTCCGGCTCGATGACCTGGTTGGCAGTCATTCCGCTTCTAAGCCTAAACCCCAGACATGAACTGTAGCAGCATCATAAAAGACGACATCAAGCGGCGGTTTTTCGTTGCGCTGCACCGCTAGCTCGTTCGCGTGGTTCATGATCCGCTGGTTATCCGCGGA
This sequence comes from Mesorhizobium sp. M0923, assembly GCF_040319365.1. Classification (NCBI taxonomy): domain Bacteria; kingdom Pseudomonadati; phylum Pseudomonadota; class Alphaproteobacteria; order Hyphomicrobiales; family Phyllobacteriaceae; genus Mesorhizobium; species Mesorhizobium sp. M0923. Next base: position 55,048 of record NZ_JAMYNW010000025.1, read on the forward strand.
TGCTGGTTCACCATAGATGCCAGAAACTTGCCACGCGCTATGCGGTTAAGGATGTGGTCGTCATTCGTAGCGAGCGAATGGCCGAAAATGAAGAAGCAATGGCTGGCGGTCTTCACATTCGCGGTGAACTGCTTGAAGCCTTGGTACAGGTAGGCATTGTGACGGATCTTCGCCTTCTTCTGGGCGCTGGTGGGCTGATGAAGGGCGGCTTAGGGTCATGATTTCCCGCTGCAATGACCGATGAGTCACAGACGCTGCATTTCGCGCTAGACCGCAACTGCGGTATTCTCGATCATACGCTCAGCCATCCTATTCGCACCTCGTTGCCGCCGTTCGCCGCACCTATCGATCGGAGGCCTTCCAGCCTCGCGATAGCCGCGCTATGTGGCTGCACACAACCTGACGACGAACAGGAGCAAGATTGGACATAGAAGCCAGCACAAGATCGCCCTCCCCCGGTCCTTGCTCGTTTTCATGAGAAAACAATCGAACTGAGTGCTGCGGGGATAGCGAGGTCGATTTGGCCCACTTCAGAGCGAAGTCGGCCATAAGCCATTGATATAATTTTGGTGGGCCCTGAGGGTGCTTGGAAAGTCAGAATATCAAAGGCTATTCGACAGTGGGACTGTGTTGCGTTACTATGCTCTCCGGTCTTTTCCGGTTGATTTGTCCCACCCTGATGCCGATTGCGGTCATTCGCCGCTGCCTTGGTCAATTCCCGATTCCACAAGCATCCGGTCCTGAGTGGGCAGACGGCCTTCCTAGTGGTAATTAGTCAGCGACACGTTGACCGTTCTCGTCATGCGGGTGAAATCTACGTTCGACCATATACGTCGTCGAAGCGAACGATATCATCCTCGCCGAGATAATCGCCGCTCTGCACTTCAATGATCACCAGGTCAATTCTGCCTGGGTTCTCCAGCCGATGCTTATGGCCGCAGGGGATGTAGGCTGATTGGTTTGTCGCCAGGAACAACTCCTGCTCGCCATTGACGATTTTCGCGGAGCCGCTGACCACGACCCAGTGCTCCGAACGATGATAGTGCATCTGCAGGCTCAGCCGCCGACCGGGCTTCACCTCGATGCGTTTGATCTTGAAGCGCTCGCCTTCCTCAAGAACCGTGTAGGTACCCCACGGCCGGTGTACCGTGCTATGGACCAGGTGAGCTTCATGTCCTGAAGCCTTGAGGCCCTCGAACAGCTTCTTGACGTCCTGAACGCGGTCGCGGGATGCGACAAGCAAAGCGTCCGGGGAATCGACGATCACCAGATCGCTGACACCGACCGTGCCGATGACGCGCTTGTCGGAGCTCACATAGCTGCCGGTCGTGTCGACCATATGCACATCGCCGCGTATCCTGTTCCCGCTTTCGTCGGGGGCGATCAAATCGGCCATTGCGTTCCAGGATCCGATGTCGTTCCAATCCATGTCGCAGGCAACCACGGCAAGTTTGTTCGTCTTCTCCATGACAGCGTGGTCGAGCGAGATTCGCGGGGCGGAGCCGAAATGCTCAGGCGCGAGTTCGATTTTGGCAAAGCCTTCGCCTTGACTGAAGCGCCCGTTCTCGTAGCTGTCGGAGGCGGCCTGGATCACCGCGGGGCAATGCGATGCCATCTCGTCGAGCATGGTTTGTGCGCTAAAGCAGAAAATGCCGGCGTTCCAGAAGAAGCGCTTGGACGCGACATAGGCTTTGGCTGTGTCCAGATCCGGTTTTTCAACGAAACGGACGACTTTCTCACCATCCGCTTCGATATAGCCGAATGCCGTGTCCGGTCTGGTTGGGGTGATGCCCAATGTGGCGATCCGCCCGAGCTTCGCATGTTCGATGGCCCGGCACATGACGTCTAAAAATGCAGGCAGGTTGCCAACCATGTGATCGGCTGGGAAGACGCATAGAATCGCGTCAGGGCCTTGCGTTGCCTTGGCATGGATGGCGGCTGCCGCAACGGCTGCGGCCGTATCCCGGCCTTCAGGCTCGAGCAAAAAGGTGCGTGGCAGGACCACGGAATCTAGTTCGTCGAACTCGTCCTTGGTAAGGAAGAGGTGTTCCCCAGATGTCACGGCGACGAGTTCCACTACGCCCTTTATCGAACCGACGCGCAGCACAGTGTGCTGAATGAGAGAATGTCCATCTGCTACTTTAAGGAAAGGTTTGGGGTGCGATTGCCTCGAAGCGGGCCATAGCCGCGATCCGGCTCCACCGCTGATGATGACGGGAACCACTTTCATTAAACAACCTCGATTTCGTCTCTGGACGTCATTGCCCGCGCCCTTAGCGTCAGCGTCACGACCGCCGTCGCTCTAGGATGGTCTTGCGGCGCTCCGAGTAACAGCGAAGTTCTGGCGCGTTGCCGGACGGCCGCAGATGAATGATCTCGTCATTCTGTATTCGTGCCCTAAGGCCGTTGGTTTCATCGACGTCGGCAACAGTCCCGAATGGAGCCAAGAACTGCTGCAGTGTGTCCGGATCCTCAAGCCTGCGGATCAAGCTGAGCAGCTGCGGGACATTTAGCGTATGCCATGGCCCGCCTCTCGTGGATTGCGGTCGATGTCTCTATGCCTGTTCGTTCCATTTGCCGAATTGCCCAGGTAGCGGTCTTAATCAAGATGAGAGACTCTTTGGCTGCCTTCTATCAAAATCAAACGACTTGGGTCCTTCAGATCGAACTCAATTACCCGCGGTACGAAAAGGCGTGCATATCGTGTAAAGGCGCTCGTCGGAGGAAACCGAACTACAGTATCGCAGCGCCCGAGAAGATACATCTCAACGAGGGCGGAAATTGCGCCGTCCATCCCAAGTGCTGCAGTGTGTAAGGGGCCGTCTTGATCGGATCGGAAATGCTTGGGGACGGTGAGAAGATCGGGAAACTTGGCCGACAGATGATCCAGGATTTGCGCGCTGTCCGTGCACAAGAACAGCCGCACAGGCTTGGGGTGCGGCAACGCTTTAGCCTTATCAACCGCAGTGCACACTTGTCGAACGGCGAACTCCGGATCGGCCCAGTAGGGCGCATGGTCCATGATGTCTTCACCGTTACCATGTCGAACATGAACCCCGATGATGCTGTGCCCCACAAAACATTCTTGGTAAATGGCATCTATGCGTGTTTGAATTTCAGACCGAGGCTTGACACTCTGGAAGACCTGCCGCTCGGCATCCTCATCGCAGCGCCACATCAAGCAAGCGTCACACACTACTGTGTTCGCTTCGACATCGTGTTCGGCCTGAAAGAGCTCGCCCAACTCGTCGCGCTCTTGGAAAATCTGCTCATCTGGGCGGTAAAGGCAGTCGATCGCTGGCCTATTCCACCACTCCGGGAAGAATGGACCCGGGAAGGAAAAGTCGTTGATCCGGTCGTCGCAAATAGCCGGTACGCCAGCGATGTCATTGATCGGTTGGAAGAACACCGGAAAGGCATTTGTGAAGGGTTGGTCGAGATAGCAGGACCCGCGCCAGTCGACGGCTAGCGTTCGTCCCGACCGCTGAGCGTAGCGCCAAGCGGCCGCCAGCGACCACAGACAATCACCGAACCCCGTACGCCTCTGAGAGACGACGAACCTGCGCTTTACCAATCCACTGACCTGCATTTTCGGAAATCTCGTTTCAGAGACGAGGTTGCATCTGACTTGGGATCTCTTAATCGATACTAGTCGACCGTTACGCCGGGCGATTTGGTAGAGGCTGCGCGTGGGGCAGAAGAGCTCCTCAGCACTGCCTATCCTTATCTCTGTGACGCTCGCAAATCTTGACGCCGGGTACACTCGCTTCCGGTTTAAATTCAGCGTTCTCTAATGCGCCCGGCGACATGTGTAAAATTGATTGCGTGAATGTGGCCCATCCATGTGATGGATACTAAGGCGTTCCTTGACCATGAGCCTCTGCTGACGTGGGGCCGCGCTTTGCTAAGCGAAACAGCCGGTCGAGGCAGTCCACAAAGTCCCTTTTTCAAGTCCAATTCTTAACTGCCTCAACGTAACATGTCATTTGCGGGCGTTTCCTGAAGGACGGATGTGCAGGACCCGCCAGCCGTCGAATGTCAGGCGCAGGCCATCCACGTCATTTATGGCCATCATGGCGTCCGGTCCCATCGAAAGATGCGACACGGCGCCCTCTGACGCTTTCAAGTGCGCCAACATGGCGCAACTCCTGCCGGATAGCTTTCGAGCCGGCTGGACTGAGCGACTGGCACGCGATGCTGTGCGACGATGGCCGGGAGAGGAATTTTGGCGTCTGCAGCCATGTGGAGGATCGTTCCGACGGTTCTGCGGGTTCTCGGTGTCAGAGCGGACACCTGTGCGAACCCGCTCTCGTCCGTTTTCGACAGGCCCTTGAGGTTCATGACCCTGTTGTTCGCCGAGATCACCCGCCAGTTCAGCGATCCAGGTGAAGATCGGCACGCCTGTCGATGCGGCGATCATCGCCTCGGCCAGCGAAGATGATGAAGAGGGCCATTGGGTCAAGTACAAGCGCCGACCAGCGTTTCATTGCTTCAAAGCCCATTTCGGTGCCTACGCCGATACGGCCCTTGTCGAGGAGATCGCCGTCACGGCGCCCACACCGAGGACGGCAACGCCGTTCCTGATGCTCTGCCCGACAATCCCGGCGAAGTGTTTGCCGACAGCGCCTACCGAGGCAATCATCTCGGCGACGCGGTGCGCGCCAAGGGTCGAAGGCCGCGCATCGTCGCAACCGCTATGTGGGGGCGCGACGAGGCCGAAAGCTCGACGCCTGGAACCAACCGATCCACAGAATTTGTACTCGGATCGAGAAGATCTTCGGCACCTGTAGCCGGATGCGATGGCGAGGGCTGGCAAAGGCGGCCGTTCAAATTCGCCGCACTGCGATCGCCTACAGTATGAATCACAGTTTGATGGTCGCCTCGTCCCGCCCATCGTTGAAGCCCAGCCACCGTTTTCGGGCTAGCGCGCCCGAAATTCCTTGAGGTCAATACGTAATGCCCTACCCGGCTTTTCGCCGCCGTCTCAGATGTGCGGTTCGCCCAAGCCCCCGACTGCCACGAACTTTGTCTTCGCGCGGAGCGAAACCTCGCGCCCACGACTTTGTGCCGCCGATGGTGCCGCGCTGCCCTGTCAAACAATCCATTTTATGGATGCACCTCATCCAAACAATCGATTTCACTGATCAAAACAATTTCCATTAGAAGACGCTGAAGCAGGCAAAGATTACTTGGTCAGCGCAAAAGAGGGATGGTGGAGTTCTAGTGTGGGTTGGACCCACATGCTCGCCATTTTATCTGGGAACTGCTACGTGCCCTGTTGGCGCAGGGCAATACGATTCCACTGGCCACCCACTTCGTGGAAGAAGCGGAGCGGCTGGGCAACCGACTGTGCGTGCTTGAGAACGGATGTAGAATCCCAGAAGGGCGTCCTAACTCGCTGATTGATGAGCAAATCGGGTGCGACGTGATTGAAATCTATGTCGCTCACCCCGTGAGCTGAGTTCGGCACTCAGGCCGCATGTGCGACTTAGGCAGGTTAGCGGCGAGACTCTGTTTTGCTATGCCTCGAAGCAGGAGCAGGTGTGCTCGCTGGCTGACACTGTCAATGACGAGCTCCGCGCCGCATCTGTCGAAATCCTACCATAGGGTATGAGGCGGGCCGCCGGTGTGGCGAGCCAGATTCGAAACTTCAACTACCATAGAGCAGGAAGAAAATGGGCGAGAACAGGAAAGTTGCTCTGGTTACGGGCATAACGGGACAGGATGGTGCCTATCTCACGCGTCTTCTGCTGGAAAAAGGCTACGTCGTTCATGGGATTAAGCGACGTTCCTCTTCCTTCAACACGGGTCGCATCGAAGACATCTACCAAGACCCGCACGATCCCGATCCGCGCCTAATTTTGCATTACGGTGACCTCACTGATGCGACTAATCTCATCCGAGTAGTTCAGGAATCCCAGCCAGACGAGATTTACAACTTGGCCGCTCAGAGCCATGTCCAGGTGTCGTTCGAAACGCCGGAATACACAGCAAACGCCGACGGTATCGGAACATTGCGACTTCTTGAGGCGATCCGCCTTCTCGGTCTGAAGGACAAGACCCGCTTCTATCAGGCCTCGACTTCAGAGCTCTACGGCCTCGTGCAATCCGTACCGCAGAACGAAACAACGCCCTTTTATCCGCGCAGCCCTTACGCCGCCGCCAAGCTCTACGCCTACTGGATCGTGGTCAACTATCGCGAGGCCTATGGTATCCATGCTTCCAACGGCATTCTCTTCAATCATGAAAGCCCACTGCGCGGCGAAACTTTTGTGACGCGCAAGATCACCCGCGCCGCCGCTGCTATCTACCTCGGCAAGCAGGACAAGCTTTATCTCGGCAATCTCGATGCTCAACGCGATTGGGGCCATGCGCGTGAGTACGTGCGTGGTATGTGGATGATGATGCAGCAGGATCAACCGGATGATTACGTGCTGGCGACGGGCAAGACGACCCCTGTCCGCCAATTCGTCGAATGGGTTTTCAAAGATGTCGGCGTCGAGCTCGAATGGCGTGGTGAGGGAGTCGACGAAAAGGGCTATGATGTCGAGACCGGCAGATGCCTAGTCCAGGTAGACCCACGCTACTTCCGCCCCACGGAAGTCGATCTTCTCCTGGGCGATGCCACCAAGGCGAAGGAGAAGCTCGGCTGGGTGCATGAGACATCCGTGCGCGAGCTCGCCGCGGAAATGGTGCGGGAAGACCTCAAGGTCATGCAGACATCGGTAATCATGAAGGAAGCATAATGTACGGTCTGAAGGGAAAAGCCGTGTGGGTCGCGGGCCACAAGCATGGTGGGCAGCGCTGTTGTAGGCCGCCTCGCGTCTGAAGACTGCAAAGTTATGGCCGCCCTGACGTTTCCCCCAAATTTTATCCAGTCTTGAGTTCGTTTCCGCGGGTGGATTTGCCCTGATGGCCAGTGGACGCGACGGGTGCTGGCGCGGAGCGTTTCACGTTGCGCAGCGCGAGCGACCGTCGCGGGTTGAAGGTCGATGCACATTCGTTGGGTGTCTGCCATCCGATGTGCGAGTGCGGACGCGCGCCGTTGTAATCGGCGCGCCATACATTGAGCCTCGCGCGGGCCTGGGCCAGGGACGTGAACCGCGTCTCGTTGAGGAGTTCATCGCGAAGGGGGCCGTTGAAGCTCTCGCGTTAGGGTCCTAGCCAACCTCCGACTGTGAACTCGCGGAAGCGATTTACGGCAAGCGCACACAGCAGCTCGTCCACGGCGTTCCTACATGAAGTTTGGAAACTTATAATACTGGTACACACCTCCATGGGGGAACATTATCTCCAATATCTCAGCGATTACCGGATAGCTATCTGCCTTCACCTACCTCGGCCTAGTGCAGAATCTTGGCCGAATGAACTCGGCGCTCTTGCTGCACACCAATGGTCCGTCCCGCGCGAAGTGCGATCATACCGCCGCAGCTTACCTTCAAATCCGGCACTGGCGAGGATCTAGATCCAAGCCGACGGCGCCGGGGATCAAATAAAAAGCCGCCGACCGAAGCCAGCGGGCTTGATTGGGATAGCCCGCGCGGACGGTCAAGGCTGCGCCGGCCGACCATGGCGGAGGGGCCACCTTGGTCAACGGCACGGCCCGATGACGGCGTGCCGATGTACCACAACATGCGGCGAGATAGAGCCTTCCGGCGTCGCGGAAAAAAAGCCCGCCGGTTTTGAGCCAGCGGGCAAGTTCTGGAGTGGCTGAGATCAACCCAGCATCAGTCAACGACCGGCGGAAGAGTTGGTTGCAGTGGATGCCAGCTAGCCGCAGCATGCTGTGAATCGTAGCAATGTGAAAAACAAAACTCTGGACTTCTAGGTCGGACTCGCCCCAATATTTGTTTGGGGGAATTCACATGAAAATTGGAGCACTCATCGCAAGTGCAGCCCTGTGCGTCAGCGGCTGCTCTACGAGCACTGTCGTGTCGGACAGCGATCTCACGGCAATGAATACCGTTGCGCTATGTCACGTTCTCGCCAGCAGCACGGACGAACAGTATCGTAGTCGGGTAGCGGCCCTTCTAGTGCGCAGGCGCGCAACAGCAGAGAAGTGCACCAGGCTTGTGAAAACCGACAATGCTGTCGCGACAGGAATAGCGGTCGCGGCTGTCGGCGGCGCAGCTGTGGGTGTCGCTGCCAACAACGGCTATGGAGGCGGAACATATTACCGGCCACCGCCACCACAAATCTATGGCGTCGCGTGGGACCAATTCTATGGCCGGAACTACAGCGTTATCTGGCGCTGCCGCGACCGGTCCACCGGGCGGTTCGTTGACGATTACTATTGCGCCGGCCTGCCCATGGTCGACAGCGCATGGCCGGGCTGGTCGGCGTAGCGGATGAGCAGGCCATACCGCAAATATCGATCCAATCGGTGGCAGAGACCCACCGGTGCCAAGCTGTGGCGGCGCAAACTTGCGAGCGTGCCGGCAATGCTCAGTCTTACGGCAGCGGCGGCAGTGGCTGCCTTCCTGGCGCCGTCGGGCGCGCAACGCAGCGACGATGCATCAAAGGCCAGCCCACGAAGGGCGGCGCCCGCCTTGCTTACCGGTGTCGCATCCGTCATTGACGGCGATACGATCGAAATCCACGGCCAGCGCGTCCGCTTCAACGGCATCGACGCGCCAGAGAGCCGACAGCTGTGCCGCGATGCGAATGGCGCCGAGTATCCTTGCGGCCGGCGATCGGCCGAAGCGCTGGACACTTTCCTGGCCGCGTCGAGGCCGCTCGAATGCACATTCGTGACGTGGGATCGCTACCACCGCTTTGTCGGCGATTGTCGGCGCGCCGACGGCGCGGGCGTGGCCGCCTGGATGGTCCAGCACGGCCAGGCGCTGGATTGGCCTCACTACAGTCAGGGCGCCTATGCGGGGCAGCAGGCGCAAGCCCAAGCCTCAAAGATCGGCCTGTGGGCCGGGACGTTTCAGGCACCCTGGGAATGGCGCGCTGCGCACGCCGACGGCGCGGCGCCGTCGAGCCGCCCACTGGGCATCATCAGCCGTAAGCTGGTCGCGCAGAGCGGCTATTCTTGCGAGCCGCGGAGAACGTGCAAGCAGATCGGTTCCTGCGACGAAGCCAACTGGTACCTGCAAAACTGCTCATGGGGCGGAAAACTCGATCGCGACAAGGATGGGATCCCATGCGAAACACTCTGCTAGCTGAAATGCGCGCTACGGCCTGTTCGGCTTTCCGCTTACACCGATCTAACGAAGACCATGCATGGGCGGCGCGGTCTGCTAACCCCATTTTTTGACGAGGTATTCTATATCTGAAGGGCAGAAAAAGTTATTGCGACAATAGAGAGAAGACGCCTTAACTAAGACTTTCAAAACCGTTAAGTGTATGCTGCCAGGCGATCAAGGCGTGATGTCGCCCTGTCGGGGGGGGGCGAGTAAAATGCAGACTGTGATGAGTCAAAAGCTGGCAAGCTATGGCCAGTGGACCTACCGTGGTGCCTGGGCCCTAGAGATTGCGGCCGCAGCGATTGGTCTTACGACAGGTGTAGCATTAGGCGTACAAGCGTTTTCTGCAAGCGAGTCTGTCACTGCAATGGATTTGACGCTCGCCAGTGCACCCTTTCTCATGGTGGCAATCGCGGAGCTCACCAAGATACCGATAGCTACACTGCTTTTCAGCGCGTCTTGGCTCTGGAAGCCCATAATCTTGGTCTTCCTCCTGGTTCTTGCAGGCATCACTTTCGAAACTGTCTTTATGGGGATGGAGAGGGCAGGCGCATTGCGTCAGCTGCGTTATGAGGAGCTCGTAAACAAGATTGATGCCCTTGAGCAGGAAGCGACAAAGCTCGCCTCTGCTGACGAACTTGGTCGAAGAGCCGATCAGGTCGATCAAGCCCGTTCCGAAATTGAGCAGCTGACTTCTCTTGCGGAAAAATCGCGTGCGACCTTTCAGTCGCAAATTGCCGAGGCCAATGCGGAATTGGAGGGAACGACAGCCCTTACCCCAGAAGCCTCGCGTGTTCGCGATCAAGTGGAGGAGAAAAACGCGGTTCGATCGGCGCTGATTCAACAGCGTGATCGCGAAGTTAAAGAGGCTGTCGATCAGTTTGAGCGCCAACGCGACAGCTTTGTTGAACGTATCAAGATGGCGCGCGATTCAGGGGACAGCGACTCGGCACGCAGGCTAGAATCGGAAGTGGCTAAACTTGCGAACCCCCGCACGAAAATTATCACCAAGTTCGACACTCAGATTGACCCGCTCGATCAAGAGATTGCCGCGCTGCGCGAAAATTTCGATCGTTTGCGGGCAAATAGCCCTCCTATGACTACTGACCAGAGGCAGAAGCTTGTCGATAGGCGTTCGTCTCTGGAGCAAACGCGCGATAGTGATGCCGCGGCTTGGCAGCGTCGATTGGATGAAGCGGGCAAACGGCTCGCAGATGCCCAGGCGGCAGAAGCCAACAAGGCAAACACCTCGGCGCAAAACCAGGTCAGACAGGACCAGATTGCCAAAGCCCTCAGCGCCTTGGCCAAGGAGCGGATCCCAATGGCGCGGACAGATCAGGTCCGCCGTATTGCCTCACGGTGGTACGGCAGCAAACCTGAACTGGTGACTGAGGCACAGGCCGGAATAATCTCTGTGATTTGGTTCGGCTCGCTCGCGCTCATTGCCGCGCTCGCGGGACCAATTACGGCAATGGTCGCTCTAGCGCTCCAGCGCATTGCCGCCCGAGAAGAGGACAATTCAGACAGCAAGACTTCCAGGCTGCTCCGCAGAATGCTTCTGAGTTGGCGGTGGCGCCGAATTCGAACGATTAAGGTACCAGTCGAAGTTATGGTCGAGAAAGAGGTTGAGAAGCGGGTTGAGGTGCCTGTGGAAAAGGTGGTCAAAGAGATCCTCTATGTTCCGCTCTTCACCGATGATCCCGAAGTCCTTCGCAAGGCCCTCGACCAGGATTTGCCGCCTGAGGTCTCAGACCTCGTGACGGTATCAATGAAGGGTCGCAAAAGTGCTCGTCCGGCATAACACCACCCTGCTCGAGCAAGCCGTCGATCTCGCCGTCAAAAGGTCAGCGATTCCAACCTTGCAGGCTCAAGCCGCGGCCCAAGAGAAGACAGCCCGGGCGACCGCCTTTCGCCGAATGGCGACTGGCGGAGCCATTGCAGTGGCGGCGGTCGGGATTGGGCTAGGCATCAATCTTGGTCTATGGGACAAAACCTTGCCGGAGCCGGCGGCTTTGCCGACCATAGAGCAGCCAAGCGATCTCACCTCCCCAAAAGATGAGCCGCCTATTCCTGTTCCAACTCCAAAGCCAACTCAGGAGCAGGCGCCTCAGGCTGACGTCCCTACCAAGCCTGACGTGGTGACCGTCGACTTCAACAAGTTCGCCACCAAGAACGTCGAGTTCCAAGGCACCACTTGGGAGTTAATCACAGGTCACCACTTCAAGGATGAGAACGACCAAACCTGGGACCGAGCGTGGTGTTACTCTCGGCGGAGTGTGAACGGCGTAGACGTAAATGTATCATTGGCAGCTCGTTCTGCCCCGACAGCGCCACCAGCCGGGCCTGGCGCTGCTGCTCAGACGCTTCAGTTGGTCGGGCCTTAATGATTCATCCGCCGTCGATCTTGCAACAAGATGCGCGTGGTTGGATGGTCGCACATTTGCGTCTTCAGACATCATTCCTGACTCGTCACGAGAGCAGGCCGCAACTGTCCCCGCAGAAACTCCTGCGACAGAGGTCGATCCAGATAGTGGATTTGTTGTCGTGTCCGGGTGGGACGCGATCGGAAACGACCTGCCGGATATGCCAATTAGGAACGTGAGTTCTGAGCAGTGTCAAACCGCCTGCGACACCGACTTCAGGTGTCTAGCGGTTACTTATAACACAAAATTTCGAGCTTGTTTCATGAAAGGGGACGCATCGCTACTGGTCAAAAGCGAAGAGTCGATCATGGCCGCAAAAAAAGTGGTCGAGAGCAATTTGCGCTACTCGAATTTGGTGTTCGCCACAAAAACGGAAATTTCTGGCAACGCCTATTGGACCTCTCCGCTCCGATATCCAGACTGCATACTGCAATGTGCAAACGACAAATCCTGCTTAGGGTTCAATTTCCGCAAAAAAGAAAGTGCGTGTGTCCTTTTCAACAGCATAACCCAATCCGCTGATAACGCAGCGGTCGCGTCTGGCATCAAGAGCGTCGCCAACTAAAGTTGAAGCGAAGAACCTATCCTCAAGGAGCGATTGAAACCAAGCTGCTTGTCAAAGAGAGTGGCTAGCAAAATTCCACGATAACCTTTGGGTTAGCGGCAGGAATGTTCTTCGACGAAGCTCCAGCAGAATGCAAAGTGGAGCCAACTGAGGCATCTCAGAGAAAGAATTGTCGTCGGCGCATTGCGGGACCGTCTGACTTAATGTCAAAAATGGGGCCGAAAGCAGTCAGGCGGCTTAAGGCTACCGATTCGCGAAGACCAGACGTTCGCTGGCGCGAGAAGCGTCGTAGCCGTTCCGCTCGAAGAGGCTACTTGCCCGAAGGCACTGACACATCCATTTCTGGACGTAGCTGGAAATGAAGTTCGAGCATCGCCACATCAGCATACGGACCGGCAGTCTGATGGCACTATTGTCATTGATAACAATCTTTGCGACCGACGAAGCGTCTCGCGACTGCCGTTGATGTTTGAGGAGTGTGAATGACGGTACGCTTTGCATTTGACAACAGCTATGCTCGGCTGCCGAGCTCGTTTTATGCGCGTGTTTCCCGACCCCGGTCTCCGCACCGCACCTCCTCAAGCTTAACCAGGAGCTGGCCGTCCAGCTCGGGCTCAACCCGGTAGAACTCGCCACGCAGGCGGGTGTTGAGATTCTTGCCGGCAAACGGATTCCCGAAGGTGCCGAGCCGATCGCTACCGCCTATGCCGGACACCAGTTCGGCCAGTTCGTGCCGCAGCTCGGCGACGGAAGGGCAATCCTGCTAGGCGAGATCGTCGATCAGGAAGGAGTGCGCCGGGATATCCAGCTAAAGGGCTCCGGCCGAACACCGTTTTCCCGCGGCGGCGACGGGCGGGCGGCGCTTGGCCCCGTTCTGCGCGAGTACATTGTCAGCGAGGCCATGGCGGCTCTTGGCATTCCGACCACTCGGGCGCTTGCTGCGGTCATGACGGGTGATGAGGTGATACGAGAAACCTACCTGCCAGGCGCAGTGCTGACACGGGTCGCATCCAGCCACATGCGGATCGGAACCTTCGAATTCTTCGCGGCGCGCGGGGACGTGGATGCGGTGAGGGCTCTCGCTGATCACGCGATCGCCCGGCACTACCCGGATGCCGCGGGTGCTGCTCGCCCCTACCTGGCACTGCTGGAAAGTGTGATTGCGCGCCAAGCGAACCTAGTAGCGCAGTGGCTGCTCGTCGGCTTCATTCACGGGGTTATGAACACCGACAACATGTCTATCGCCGGCGAGACGATTGACTATGGCCCCTGCGCTTTTCTGGACATCTACAATCCCAAGACCGTATTCAGCTCGATCGACCAGTTAGGTCGCTACGCTTATGCCAATCAGCCTGCGATCGCCCAGTGGAACCTGACGCGGCTGGCGGAGTGTCTGCTGCCCCTCCTGGCTGAGGATCAGGACAAATCCGTGGAGCAGGCCCAAGAGGCGCTTTCTGCCTTCGCAGCACGGTTCAGCGACGCGTATAATAGTGGCTTGCGTAGCAAGTTGGGACTTTTGTCGGAGCGGGAGGGCGATCTTGCGCTGACGCAGGATCTTCTCGATCGGATGGTCGCTGGCAAGGCGGACTTCACCCTGACTTTCCGACGCCTGAGCGAGGCCGCTATGGGACCCGAAGGCGACGTCGCGGTGCGCAGCCTCTTCGAAGACCCTGCCCCATATGACGACTGGGCCGAGCGCTGGCGCAAACGGCTCGGGCAAGAGCCGCAGGAAGGTTCAGCGCGCCGGGCTTCCATGCAGCGCGTCAATCCGGCCGTTATCCCCCGCAACCACCGCGTTGAGGCGGTCATCGCGGCCGCCGTGGAGAAACAGGAGTTCGGACCGTTCGAGGACCTTCTGACCGTGCTCGGCAAGCCATACGAAGTCCAGCCAGGCTTCGCGAGCTATGCCGAGCCACCACCGCGCGATGGCCGCGTCTATAAGACCTTTTGTGGGACCTGAACCTGAGGTTCGTTGCGAAGAGATGCGTTGGATGACGAAAAAGAGCGCTCGATCGCGCGAGCGACGTTCCGGCTAGCATTCCAAGCTTTGCGCTCCGGCATCGCAGGATCGTGCTGGAAATGTCCCATCGTGCTTCTCCTTCGGGCACTATCGGCCGGAAGGGAAGCGAAAGGGGACCAGTCGGCAGCGGGGCCGTTTGCCGACCTTCCGGTTCTGGGTCGACGGCAGCGGATAGCCGCCATTTCAATCGGCTGTCCTAGTTGGAATGAAAACGAAAGTTCAATCTCATCGAGCCAGCCATCGCCAATCCTTTTCCCAAAGGGGTGGTAGTGATAGAAGCGGGTTCTGCTGGGAGGCCCTCGTAGGCCGAAGACGCGGCCACCGAAGGGGCGGACGGTTGCTCTCGGCCTCGATCTCCGAGTTTTCACAGGAAGTTGCGTGTGAACGAGGGGCTGGTTATGCATTTGGCTACCGGAAGTACCCTTATGAAAACTGGGCATTAAGGAAGACAACCTAAAATTGCACAGTCAGTAGACTGCGGCATTTTTATCGGAGCCTCTGGCGGCGGCCTCCTTTTGGCTTATCATTGTGAGAGAGAGAGAGAGAGAGGACGCCTGCGGCGCGAGTCGTTGGTGGAAGTAGCGAGATTGGAGATGACAAGAACCGGAGCGATACGTAGGACAGAAGACACTGGCTATTCCGGTGACCGTACGTCCTCGCAGTTTTCCCTGCAGGCCCTGGTGGCTGAGGCGCGTGCCCAGCAGCAGAACGGGATCGCCGAGCGTATCGTCGACGCGATGGCCTCCGACAGCAGGAAACGAAGAAGCGTGGCCCGCCCGCAAAGTTATCATGTCCCGCTGGAACTGAGCGAAATGCTCGTTGAGCTCAAGGCAGATCGCAGGCTCAAGGACCTGATCCTGTCTCCCGAGGTCTCGACAGAGGTGCAGGAATTCATCAGCGAGTACGCCGACATGGCGTTGCTGAGGTCGCATGGCCTCGAGCCGCGACACAAAGTGCTGCTCGTAGGCCCGCCCGGGACGGGCAAGACGAGTCTGGCCGAAGTCTTTGCCCATGAGCTGAGGATGCCGTTCTATGTCGTGAGATACGACGGCCTGATCGGCAGCTTCCTTGGTGAGACGGCCACTCGCCTCCGCAAGCTCACCGATTTCGTGGCCAGCCAGCGATGCGTCGTGTTCTTCGACGAATTCGACACCGTCGGCAAGGAACGGGGTGACACTCAGGAGACCGGCGAGATCAAGCGCGTCGTCAGTTCGCTCCTCCTTCAGATGGACTCGATCCCAACGAACTGCGTGATCGTATGTGCCACGAACCACCCCGAACTTCTCGACCGCGCTGTGTGGCGGCGGTTCGAACTCCGGGTGGACGTACCCCTGCCAGGGTCGCAGGAAATTTCGCAATGGTTTAACAGACTACGCAAGGACTTCGGTGCCGCCATCGCATCAGTTGAGAAAGAATTCGTCAGCACGTTGAATGGAATGAATTTCTCGGATATCGAAGCCTTTACCTTGGATGTTAGGCGAAAGATCGTTCTGTCCCGAGGAAAGCTTGCGGCCGATCAAGCACTGGCTGAAGGGTTGGCGAAGCTACGGCAGAAGCGGTCAACGCCGGGGGAGACGGATCATAGCAGACAGACCGATAATAAGGATCCGTCGAAGAGACGACGTATTAAGGCGGATAAAAGGCCGCCGGAAGGCCCGCTTCCCGAGGGCACGCTCATCTGAGGAGCAATCGAGGCGCCTTGCCCCGGGCATAGCCCTCATTAGGGATTCGCTTGCGGCCCAGGCTTCGACGAATCCCGTCTTCGCATCGCCGGAACGCGCCCTGGTTTTCGAGACCATAGGTCCCGTAGACAGGTTCGTCGCCGCCGCATCTCAGCTGGGATTCGAATGGCTGACGGAAGACTACGCTGGCTCGGAGCCTGATACAGTTAGCGACGACAACGCAGTGCTGGACGACCTTCCGGCGGACGATCCGGCGATGGCTCGTCTTTACCTCACCATGCCAACTGAGAACGGCATGCGCCAACTGCTGGCAATGTGGCGGAGATTCGAGACGAAGCTCGCACCCAGGGAGGACGAGAAGGATTGGTGGAAGATATTCGGTTACCTGTCGAAGATCCGCGTCTGGAACGCAACGGACCGCATTGAACCGGCGACGCAGTTGTTCATCGACCGCCGCATGGCCCGTGACGCCGCGGGATCTGTCCGGCTTGAACTCGACCTCTGGTTCCACGAGGACGAAAGCGTTCGCATGAACGCCAAGGAGTCGCTGGAAGGAATCCTTGCCGCGATTGGCGGCAGGATTGTCGACTTCGTCACCATTGAGCCAATCCGCTACCAGGTCGCGCTGATCGAGGTTCCAGCCCAGCAGGCCGTGGATGTCCGCTCCCGGACAGGCGCCCTGGCCAATGCCGACCAAGTTATGTCGATCCGGCCGCAGTCTCTGTATTCCGCGGCTCCGCTGAGTGAACCGATAGAGTCCGAACAAAATTCTGCACAGGGGCCGGTGCAAGAACTCCGCCCCGCGGTCGCGGCGATCCTCGACGGTTATCCTATGCAGAACCACGCCCTGCTGGCCGGCAGGGTCGACGTCGTCGAAGTGGACATCACGGGCGACTCGGTCCCTGTCGAGCGTCGCTTCCACGGGACCGCGATCGCATCGCTCGTGCTTCACGGCGACCTCGCGAACGGCGAGGACCCTCTGACACGGAGGCTTAAGGTGGTCCCTGTCTTGGCCGCACCGCAACACCTGAATGACGAACGCACCCGCGAGGATCTGCTTCCCCTCGGCGTCATCTACCGGGCGGTAGTGGCGCTCAAAGAGGACGATGGCCTTTTTGGACCATCCGGTCCCGATGTCCTGATCATCAACCATTCGCTTTGTGACGCCGAAGGGCCATTCGTCCGGCGGCCCACCCCATGGGCAAAGCTGCTTGACTGGCTCTCCGAGAAGTATGGGATCCTTTTCGTAGTCAGCGCCGGGAACATCACGGGACAGTTCCCTTCGGGCTATTCCGACCACGCCTCGTTCAACTCCGCCGCCCCGCTCGAACGGCAGATCGCTCTCCTCCGCGCGGTCGAAGCCAGTAAGGGGATGCGCAGCCTTCTCAGTCCGGCTGAAGCCATGACCGCCCTCAGCGTTGGCGCCGTCCACGCGGACGGAGCAGGAGACTGCCCGTCTGAAGCGATGGACCCTTTTTCTGCCGTTGGCGTCACCAACATAGGCTCCGCTATCGGTCCGGGGATCAACCGCGCGCTAAAACCCGACATCGTGGAAGCGGGAGGAAGACAGGTTGCGAACGCTTCTAACCAGCCGGCCGGGCATCATATATGGCCCAGCGAGATTGGCCACATAGGCCTGAAAGCCGCCGCACCCGATCCCTTCACCGGATCCTCCTCCAAGACGAGGCGTTCAACAGGAACCAGCAACGCGGCCGCGCTCGTTACCAGAGCCGGCGTGCGGATCATCGATGCGCTGGAAGAAGTGCTGGCCGAAGACGGGACAGCGCTCCGGGATTTCAGTCGGGCATCCCTTGCGACGAGAACCCTCCTGGTGCACGGCGCGAGGTGGGGCGACGCCGGGACCTTGCTGGAGGCCGCATATCCACCCCCGGGATTGGGCCAGTGGCGGAGGCGCAGGGGTATCATCACGAAGTTCCTGGGATATGGCAGGCCGAGCTACGATCAAGTGATCGAAGGCGCGAGCAACAGGGTCACGCTACTTGCCGATGACGAGATCAGGCATGAACAGCTTCACGAGTATCGCGTACCGATTCCGACGAGCATGGTCCGGTCACGGGAAATCCGCAGAATCACGATGACGCTCTCCTGGATGCCTCCGATGCATCCGACCTCCATCGCCTATCGCGGAGTGACGTTGGACGTGGTGGATCAGGCGGGACAGCGCAAGTTCTGGCGCGGAGTGAAGACGATCATGCAGCCTCATCCCGACGACATGCGCAGAGGCACGTGCGCCCATTTCATCCTTGAAGGGAACAACAGCACCGCCTTCGTCGATTCCAACGGCCTGTTCATCGGTGTGCAGGCGAGAGCGCTCAACGCCCACTTCCACCAGAGTTCGGTGCCGTACGCGCTGGCCGTCACGCTCGAAGTCGCGCCCACCGTCCAGGAGGACATCTATGCATCGGTTCGGAATGCCATCCGGCCAAGGCCGCGCGTTCGCGCCTAAGGAGGTCTCATGGAATTCAGCAAGTCTAACAGCATCGGCTCGAAACATCCGACGGAAATTGCTGCCTATCGCGAGCTGATAGGCGATACGGAGGCTGCGGCCCGCTTCTATGAGATGGGACAGCGAAGCCAAGGCGTGCGCATTCCGTACTTTACGAATGACCACTGGGCTTATTCTGGAGCGGTGGTGGGATTCATCCCGGAGGGAACTGCCTCCAGCGGCGAAGTACAGATCGTCAACGCCACTTCGATGCAGCCGGATAACGCGCTTCAGGACGCAAGCCTGAAAATCACTCTCGATCGCTTCTACGTCCATAACTACCCGGGCACCGGCCGGCACGAGATATTGTGCGAATTCATGGGAAAGAACCAGGCAGGTAGCAAGTCTGAAGAAATGAGGTTCGCGTTGAAGACCTCGGCGACCGACAGGAGCGCGGCGCCGCTCATGAGCCTGCCGATCTTCGTCGGGGTGAACGTCGGCAAGGATGGTCTCAGCTTTGAAGGCCGCACCATAAACATCCGGAGCGGTGGAATGGACATGTTGGTGGAAGCCCTCGACAATTCCGCCTTCAAAGAAGGACTCGGCCTCCTGACGACGGCTCAACCCGCTCTTGTGCCGTTCGTCCAACTCGCCAAAGGTGTGGTCTCGACAATTGAGAAGCAGGGAGAGAACAAGCAGGTCCTGCAGTTCAGCCTGGGCCTAGATTTCTCCAGCACCGCGACTTCGGCTAAACTTGGCCTCGGTTCCTACGTGGTCGTCCAGACCAATGATGTTGACTGGAACTGGGATGAATTCGTCCTCAATCGCCAGAGCAATGCAATCGTCCCCAAGCTGAACGGATCGGGTCCGATCGAGCTCAACTACCTGATCTTCGGGGTCACGCGCGCGGGCGGCTGACGAGATTCCAAAGGCAAACAGAACGTTCTCCCTGTGGTCGGGCGGAGCCAAGGGCACACAGAGGTCCGCTTTCGGGGGCGGCAAAGCCACCCTGCTATGACCGAGATTGGGCGCAGAGCCGGCATTGGTTCGGGGCAGATCAGCTCGTCTATTGTGCCCTATGTTTCGGCTTGCCGCCGGCAAATTGCTTCAATGCATTTGCCCGCCTAGAAAGGTGCCCCCTCGGATTCACTGGTCGCTGTCACTTATTCGGACCCTGAAATTGCCTGCCGCCGCGATTTCTCTGACATGTCGACGACAGGGAGCCCTTCCTTTCTGGCCTTGGCAAACGCTCGATCGCTTTCCAGGAACTCCGCCAGCATGAACGGGATCAGTTCCGCTACCGATTCGGACTCGCCATAGGTCTGACGATAAAGCGCCGCATAGTCCTTCAGTGCTTGGTTCAGGTCTGCACTTACGCTTATGGTGATCTTCGAAGGTGTCCGATCCGGAAGTTTGCCGAGTTTCAGATTGGTCATGATGACTCCAGTCAATTCGGGTACGGCCGTAGCACAAGATCCTTGTGCACGATGACGCGCAGTGGCCAACCAGGGCGGACGGTGATCGTGGGCTGAATATTGAGGTTCTTCTCGGTGATGCGCTGGCCAGCTCGACTGACGTTCTGCTGAGCGGATTCGCGGATTGCTTTGACCAGGTCGCTTTCCTCTTCCCCGAGGCTCAGCTCCGTGCCGACCCCTAGCAACGTGGCCAGCGCAACGCCTTTGATCAGCTGCCAGGTGTGGAAATCCACCTTGTCCTCAAGCCCGGCATAGCCGGCGGTGTCCGTCGCCGGCAGATTGTCGATTTCGATCGAAGAGCCGTCGGGCAGCAGTATCCGTTGCCAGACCAGCAGCGCGCGCCTTTGTCCAAAGGCAACAACGCTGTCATAGGTGCCAATCAGGCGAGAGCCTTGCGGAATGAGCAAGGTGCTGCCGGTGACTGTGTCGTGCACATTCTCGGTGACCTGTGCGACGACGAGGCCGGGCAAGTCGGAATTGATGCCAGTGATCAGGCTCGCTGCGATGACGCTGCCGGCCATCAGCTGATAGGGCGAAGCCGGCGTCTGCAGTGCATGCAGATTGTAGATTCCACTTGTGTTCCGCTGGCTGACAAAATCGAGCTTGCGCTGTTGATTGTTTTGGTCGCCCTCGGCCGGTGCAACGGAAGCTGAATCGCGTGCGGCATCGGATTGTGGAGCCGTTGCCTCAAAGGGTGGACGCCCGCCCTGCCCGTTGCCGGCGGCATCTGCTTGCCGGGGTCGATTTTCGATCCGGAAGAAGACTTGCGATTCGCGCGCCTCGATCGCCTGCTGTGCAAGGCGCTGCTCCTCCGCCGAAACCTCCTGGCCCGGCGCGATGCCCAGCTGGCGTTGGTGCTCAAGGATGGGGCGGCCGAGGTCGCCGGGCAGCGGTGGTCCAAGCACCGGAGGCTTGGGCTTGATCCCGGAATAGTCCTTAGGCAGCCTTTCAATTGCCTCCGCGGTTGGCTTCCGCTCAGTGTTGTAAAGCTCTTCAGCCTGCTCTTTGATGCGCAGCGCCGGTCCCTGCAGCGCCATCATGGTGACGCCTAGAACGGTCCCGGAACCAACAGCAGCAATGGCGACAATAATGCTGCGCTTGAAGCGCACAGCGCGGCGAGGCGAGGCCCGCAGCTGCAGCTGTTCTGGATCGAGTTTCGGTGGAGCATCGGAGCGGGAAGTATCCGTCATGGGCCGTCCCTCACCTGCTGGAACGCGAAAAGAGCAATATCCGCCTCGGCGCTTGCCTGCCGTCGGTCCTCGTGATGCGCACCACCTGCTGCTGCTTGGCGCCGAGGCGCAGTTCGGCTGCGGCGAAGAGGCGATCGACGATGTAATAGTTGCCCCGTATGCGGTAGTTGACGAGCTGGTTGTCCCCGTCAGCACCGACGATGAAGAGCGGCGGAGCCTCGCCCTGATCGATGCGGCGCGGAAACTCGATATAGACCTTGCTGCCATCATCGAAGGCGCGCGTCGGCCTCCAGGGCGGCATGTCGCCCGTAATCGAATAGCGGAAGCGAATATTTTCGAGAGCCACATTCGACGCCACTGGCATAGCGGCGTCGGCCTGCGCATTGCGCCGGCGTAGCGCGATGATCTGGTCCTCGCTGTAAGTCCAGGAGATGGCTGCCATGGCGGTCTTATCCGTGCTTTGAAGCTGCAGGTGATAGCTTCGCCGGTCCGTGGTGATCACCAGATTGGTGGCAAGTCCTGGCGCGAAGGGCTTCACCAGCACATGGGTGCGCTGGTCATCGCCGGAGCCACTGACGGTGTCGCCAATTACCCAGCGCACTGTATCGCCGGCCGACACGGATTGGAGTTTCTCGCCTGACTGCAGAGCGATATCGCTGACGCGCTCCGGTGCGGCATAGAGCTGGTAGAGCGCGCCTTCGGCAAAGGGGTAAACCTGCACCGCATTCACATAGCCATATTTGGTGGGTTGCTGCGTCGCCGCCTTGTTGGCATCGGCGACACGTTCTTCAGGCGAGCGCTTGTCTTCAGCAGCCTTGCCCGGCTCGGGCTGCAACTGGCCGGGCAGCGGCAGCGGTTTCGGCACTTCCACGACTTTGACGGGCTTCCCCGGCGCCTTCTCAATCGCGGCCGGCTTGAAGTCAGCATGGTCATAGGAAATCTGCGGCGGCGGCACCGGCTTCGAGGCACAGGCGGAAATGACCGCAGCCGACGCCGACAGGATCAGCGCAGTGCGGAGAGACGAGAGTCTATTTATCATTGGCGGGCTCCTTTGGGGGAACGGAAGTTTGCGCGGCACTGTCGAGCTCGCGCGACCAGTCGATTGCGTTGATGAAGACGCCGAGCGGGTTTTTGCGCAGCTGATCGGTATTGTTCGGCGGCCGGATCACAATGGTGAGAATCCCGGTCCAACGCGTTGTGCTGGCGAGGCTGCCGCGCTCAAAGACCTGCTCGGTCCATTTGACTTGAAAGGAGTTGTCGGACGCTCGAACCACGCTCGTCACCTGCACCGAGATGCTGCGCGTGCCGATCTTGCCGAACGGGTCATTGGCCTTAGCGTACTCATTGAGAAAGAGGGCTGCACGGTCGGTGGCGAAGTCGTAGGCCGAGAGCCAATTCTGCCGCACCAGCACCGCATCGGTGGAGACGGAGCGGACATTCTGGATGAAATGGCCGAGGTGCCAGGCAATCTGGGCATCGTCGGGCTCGTAGGTTTGGATTGCCGGCGCGACAGCCCGTGTTTCACCGAAGCGGTCGACCTCGACAACATAAGGCACGACGCGGCCCTGCATCGACTGCCACAAGAGTCCACCAGAGAGCCCGATGGCCAGAGCGAGGCAGCCAAAGGCCATCAGGCGCCAGTTCCTTGCCTGCACGCGCGCAGTGCCGATGCGCTCGTCCCAAAGTTGGGCGGCCTTCTGGTATGGTGTGACGGGGTGGGGCGTCTTCCCGTAACGCTGAACAGGTCGCTTGAAGAGCATCTAGTCTTCCTTATCGTTGAGAGAGGGGTTGGCCCCGCTTCCACCCCGATCGCCATCGCGGACGGCCTGCGTGGCGGCGTGGCGATGGGCGCGCGCGGTCTGTTGGGAACGCAAGCGCCTCGCCCACGCCGGCGCGGCATTGGCACCTGACGCGGCAGGGTTTCCGGTCATTGATGCGGTCGGCGTGCCGCCCGTCGCGGTCCAGGCGGGATTGCGGCCGGCATCGGCGCTGCGCCGGAATGGTTCTGTTGCAGATCGCATTCCCCGCATCGCGGCGCCGCCAGCTGCGCCGGCAACGCCCTGCAGTCCAGCCGCTACGCCGGAGAGGCCGGACTCGGGCGATGTTGCACGCCGCATCTGCCAAGCTGTGGAAGCAGCCGATCCCATGGCCGTGCCGGCTCGAACGGCGGCGAGACCGCCGCCGGTTGCCATGCGCGCGCCGGCAAGCGCCGCACCTCCGGCAACGAGCGTTGATCCGGCGGCCGCCGCGGTGGTTCCGAGTGCGGCTCCCGCGCCAAGCTGCGGCGCGCCCGAGACAAGACCCGAGGCAATTCCCGGCCCGAAAATGCCGAGCCCAAGCAGCGCCAACGCGCCCAGTACCTGTGACATGGCCGCGGCCAAGTCCGGCTCCTTGCCTTGCAGCGCGGAAGCGAACTCGCCGAAGAGCGTGGAGCCGATGCCGACGATGACAGCAAGCACCATCACCTTAATGCCCGACGAGATCACATTGCCGAGCACGCGCTCGGCCAGAAACGCCGAGCGGTTCCAGAGCGCGAAGGGCACCAGAACAAAACCGGCCAATGTGGTGAGTTTGAACTCCAGGATAGTGATGAAGAGCTGAATTGAAAGAATGAAGAAGGCGATGAGGACCAGAAACCAGGCGAGAAGCAGCACGAAGATGGTCAGCGCGTTGCCAAAGATCTCGGGGAAGCCGACTAGCTGGCTCGCTTGATTGAGCAGCGGCCAGGCGCCCTCGAAGCCGGCCGCGGCAATGCGGCCTGGCCGCAGGAGACTGTCGGCGGACAGATTGCCGGCCGATGCGTTGATGCCGAGCCCGGCAAAGGAATGGTAGATGATGTCGGCGAGGTTCTTAAAATTGTTCAGGATGAAGGCGAAGGCGCCGACATAGAGCACTTTTCGGACAAGCCGGCCAAGAACATTGGGCTCGCCGCCGAACGCCCAGACCAGGCCTGCCAGCGTGATGTCGATGCCGATCAGGATGGTGGTGAGAAAGGCGACGTCGCCCGAAAGCAGACCGAACCCGCTATCAATATAGCGGGTAAAAGTCTCCATGAAGCGATCAATGACGCCGAGGTCGTTCATGTCGCCGCCTTCCTCGTTGTCTCGAAGAACTGCTGATCAGTTGCCGGGATAGGCCGTTCCGGTGCCCAGGAAACGCTTCGTCGTCTCGCGGGCGGCTTCCTCGGACTGCGCCTTGCGGGCAGCATCTTCGGCTTCAGCCCGGAACTGGGTCGCGAGCAGCGTCTGGATCTGAATCTGCTGCTTGGTCGAAAGCGCGATCAGCTGATTGGTGGCCTGGCTTGCCTCAAGGGCACCTGCCGCGCCCTGACTGCGGTTGACGAGATCGGTAAGCAGGTCGCCGTCGGCCCGCACGTTCTCCACGATCTGCGACTGCGCGCTCATGGTTTGGCGGAACGCCTGCATGGCGTTTTGCCAGCGCTCGCGCGCGGCGCTCGCCACATCGCTGACCTTGATTGTGGCGTCGTAGCTTTCCGGATATTGCACACGCCACTGGTTCTGAAGCTTGTCGAGATCGAAGCTCAGGCCGCTGGCCTGGGTCATCAGGCCGTCGATCCGTTGGAGCGAACCTGTGAGCTGGCCGACGGAAGAAAAATCCAGGCGCTGAAGGTTGCGCGCCATGTTCTGCAGCATCGTCGCCTGGTTCTGAAGCGACTGGATCTGGTTGTTTATCTGCTCCAGGGAACGTGCCGCTGTCAGCACGTTCTGCGCATAATTCGACGGATCGAACACGATTAGGGCGTGGGCCGGCTGGACGTAGTCGGCCATCGGTTTTGCGATTAGGGAAACGGTGATCAGGCTGGTGAGAAGGCGGCGCCGCATCATGACGATTGCTCCTTGTCTGGTTGAGGGAATTGCTGGAGAAGCTCGGCAGCCCAATCGAGGCCGCGCGCACTCAGGAACCGGGAAGCAAAGCTGTCCTGCCCGTGCTCTGACAGGACGCTGTCGATCAAAGCTTGCGTGGCCGGATCAGAGGCGCCGCAGAGCGCAAGAGCGATCGGGCCGAGCCCGAGCTCGAAGAGGCGGTTGCCGCGGCGCGACTGCAGATAATACTGGCGCTTCGGTGTGGCACGGGCGACCAATTCGATCTGCCGCTCGTTCAGGCCGAAGTGCTCATAGGCTGCCCGCGCCTGCGGTTCCACGGCACGGTCATTGGGGAGAAAAATGCGCTGTGGGCAGCTCTCGATGATCGCCGGCGCGATGGAAGAGCCAGCGATGTCTGCAAGTGACTGCGTGGCGAAAATGACGGAGACGTTCTTCTTTCGCAGCACCTTCAGCCATTCGCGGATGCGGGCGGCAAAGAGCGGGTTGTCGAGATAGACCCAGGCCTCGTCGAGCATGAGCAGTGTTGGCCGGCCGTCGAGCCGCTCCTCGAGGCGATGGAAGAGATAGGTGAGCACCGGCAGCACGGCGCCTTCCTGGTGCATCAGCTCTTCGGTCTCGAAACACTGCACATCCGACAAAGCCAGCCGATCTTCATCGGCATCGAGCAGCCGGCCGAAGGGACCGTCGAGCGTGTAGGGCATCAACGCGGCCTTGAGCCCATTGGACTGAAGCAGAACCGACAGGCCAGTCAGCGTGCGTTCCTGCACCGGCGCAGTGGCAAGGCTGATGAGTGCCGACCAGATCGCCTCCTTTACCTCGGGCGTAACGCTGACATTCTCATGGGCAACGAGGCCGGCGATCCATTCCGCCGCCCAGCTGCGAGTAGCCTGGTCGCCGATATTGCTCAGTGGCTGGAAGGCAAGCGCACCATCCGAGCCCAGCGCGTGGTGTTCTCCGCCCATGGCCAGTGTTGCCGCACGAGCCGAATTGCCCTTGTCGAAGACATAGACCTGCGCCCCGGCATAGCGTCGAAACTGCAGAGCGACTAGCGCGAGCAGAACCGACTTGCCGGCACCGGTCGGCCCAACGACCAGCATGTGGCCGACATCGCCGACGTGGGTGGAAAGCCGAAACGGTGTCGACCCGTTGGTCTCTGCGAACAGAAGCGGCGGGGATTCGGTCCCAGTCACGTTGGCGAGATGCTCGTTATCCACCGGACCGGCCCACGCCGACGACAGCGGCATGACATGGGCAAGATTCAGCGTGTGAACGAGCGGCTGGCGAACGTTAGCGTAGACATGACCGGGCAACGAGCCGAGCCACGCCTCGACCGCATTGATGCTTTCACGGATCGTGGTGAAGCCGGGCCCATTGACTATGCGCTCAACCGCTCGGAGCTTTTCCGCGGCGGCCTGCCGGTCCTGGTCCCATACCGTCACCGTTGTGGTGAGATAGCCGAAGCCGACGTGATCGCCGCCCAATGCCTGAAGGGCGGCATCCGCATCGAGCGCCTTGTTGTCGGCGTCACTATCGACGAGAGGGACGGGTTCGTTGGTCACGACCTCGCGCAGGATGGCTGCGACCGATTTGCGCTTGGCAAACCACTGACGGCGCAACCGGGTCAGTGTCTTTGTGGCTTCCGTCTTGTCGAGCGGGATGAAGCGCGTCATCCAGCGGTAGGCGAAATCCTGATGGTTGAGCGCGTCGAGGATCCCTGGCCGGGTGACGTTCGGGAAACCAAGGATGGTGAGGGTGCACAGATGCTGCTCACCCAGCATCGGCTCCAGGCCGCCGGTAAGCGGCGCGTCAACCAGAACACCGTCGAGATACATTGGCGTTTCCGGCATGGCGACCGGATGGCGGTAGGTCGAGATTGTGCCGTGCAGATAGGTTAGCGTCTCGGCATCATCGAGGGCGCGCACTTCCGGCATGAAGCCGGACAGCAAATCCAGGACGCGGTCGGTCCCGTCGCGAAACCACGCCAGCTCCTGGCGCCAGTCTCTAGCCCCTCCCGAGTGATGCGAGTCGACCAGTGCGCTTTCCGCCCGCGCCTGGCCATCTGGCGCCGGCATGAAGACCAAGGTCAGATGATAGCCACTCTCGAAGTGCGCGACCTTGCCCTCGAAGGCCGCGCGCCGTTCCTCATCGACCAGCCATGAGGCAGCATCGGGAAAAGCCGAGCTCGGATAGCCCAGCGCTTCAACGCGCTCGGCCTCGAAAAACAACCCCCATCCGGAGCCCAACCTTCGTAGCGCATTGTTGGCTCGTGCGCAGATGCCGACCAACTCGGCTTCGGTCGCACTTTCAAGGTCGGGGCCACGGAACCGGAAGGTTCGCTGGAAGCTACCGTCTTTATTTAGCACGATGCCGGGCGCGACCAAAGCGGCCCAGGGCAGATGATCGGCAAGCCGATCGGCTTTGCCGCGATACTCCGAAAGGTTCAGCATGCAAGCCACCCCTTCAGGCGAAGATGACGGACAAGCACGCTGGCGAAGTCCGGATCGCGGCGAGCGGCAAAGACCGCGAGCGTGTGGCCGGCCATCCAGAGCGCCAGTCCGGCGATCCACTGCTGCAGGCCAAGGCCTATTGCCGCGGCCACCGTGCCGTTGAGGATCGCCACCGCTCGCGGCGCGCCGCCCAGCAGGATCGGCTCAGTCAATGCCCTGTGAACGGGGACTTCGAAAGCCTCGATATGCTGCTCTCCGGTGGCCATCAAACGAGTGCCCCGCCGCCGAAGGAGAAGAAGGAGAGAAAGAAGCTCGATGCCGCGAAGGCGATCGACAGGCCGAAGACAATCTGGATCAGCCGGCGAAAACCGCCTGCCGTGTCACCGAAAGCAAGGGTCAGGCCGGTGGTGATGATGATGATCACCGCGACGATCTTGGCGACCGGTCCCTGCACCGACTCAAGGATCTGCTGCAGCGGCTGTTCCCAAGGCATGCCGGAGCCCGCTGCGTGGGCCGGGACGGTGAGAAGAAACGCGAGCGCGGTGGACGAAAGGAAGCGAAGCTTCTTGCGCATGAGTGACCTTTCAAAACTGCTGGAGTTGCGGAAGCGTGAGCGGGGTGACGGCGTAATCACCGCTGCTGTCGAGACCGGTGACCTCAGCGATCGCGTCAATGCGGCGCGAGGATCCGCGCCCAGCGATGAAGACGATCAGATCTACCGCATCAGCGATGAGGCGGCGGGGAACGGTGACGACGGCTTCCTGGGCGAGCTGCTCGATACGGTAGAGAGCGGAGCGCGCCGAATTGGCGTGAACCGTCGCGATGCCGCCGGGATGCCCGGTGTTCCATGCCTTCAGCATGTCCAGGGCTTCCGCGCCCCTGACTTCGCCCACGATGATGCGGTCGGGTCTGAGCCGCAGGGTCGAGCGCACGAGATCGGCGAGCGTGACCGCCCCCCGCCTCGTCCTCAAGGCAACGCAATCCTTCGCCGCGCATTGCAGTTCGCGTGTGTCCTCGATCAGGATCACCCGCTCGTCGCAATCGGCGGCTTGTGCCAGCAGCGCATTGGCAAGTGTTGTCTTGCCCGACGACGTGCCGCCGGCGACCAGGATGTTGCGCCGCTCGCGGACCGCCTTCTTCAGCGCATCGGCCTGCAGCGGCAGCATGACCCGGTCGGCGACATAGTCGGCCAACGTGTAGAGTTTCGCCGCAGGCTTTCGGATGGCGAAGCATGGCCCCAGCACGACAGGCGGCAGCAGACCCTCGAAGCGCTCGCCCGATGGCAATTCGGCGCTGACAATCGGATTGTCAGCATGCGCCTCGGCGCGCACGTGGGAGGCGACCAGGCGGATGATGCGTTCGGCCTCAGAAGGATGCATGTGCACGCCGGTGTCGACCCGGCCTTCACCCAACCGGTCGAGCCGCAGCGCACCGTCGGGATTGACCATCACCTCAATGACGGTCGGATCGGCAAGGGCTTCGGTGATCGCCGGACCCATGGCGGTGCGCAGCATGGCGCGGCGGCGATGGTCGGCTTCCGGATGAGAACTCATCCTTCCCCTCCCCTGCGATCGTCGGTGCCAAGTGACCGTTTCCCGGAAGCGATCTGGCGGCCGACCTGTTCAACGAATTTGTCGAAGCGCTCCTGGGCAATCGCTTGCGTGGCCCTGTCCGGCACCGGCGTGTGAGCATGAAGCGTGATCGAAAAGCGGATGAAGAGCGCCAGGCTCTCCAGGATCATCTCGACATCGCGCCTGACATGTCCGAGGTCGCGGGAAAGACGGTCGAGCCTCTTGCCGTAGCGCTGGTCGAGTTCATTCTCCCCACGCTGCTCGATAAAGGTCTCGACCGCGTGCGCCACAATGGCCGATTTGGTGGTCGATGAATTGCGGCTGAGGTTCTCCAGCTTCTCGCTCAACTCGGGTTCAAGCAAAAACTGGTGACGAATGCGGTGGGGCTTCATGCTGCTCGTTCCCTCTGACCGGCGCTGATGCACCGGCGACGGGAACGAGCATCGTCGAGATCCTCGAAATCGCTTACGGCCGTTATCTACGCTGAGATGCGCCCGCGTATGGCGCGCCGTTCAGAAGCCGGGCACGATGTCCTTGTCGTCGCCCATTCCCTCGTTGAGGCCGTACGCACGTGCGGCGGTGGAAATCCGATCCATGACGCGCTTGTCGGCGAGCGTCTCGCAGTCATCGTCTGCGGGCGTGAACAGATCGCCCTGATCAGGCTCCTGGACGACGAGGGTCCGTTCTTCGCGCAGGCCCGGATGGCGCTGCTGCTGGACACCTCCGTCTTCGATTGCCGCGCCGGCACTGTCGTCATCGCCAGCAAGACGCCGATCCACGCCGCGCACCTGTCCACTCCAATCGTCCGGGCGCGACGTGGGCCGATCCGCGTAGGCACCGTCGCGCAGCACCGGCGAAGGCAGCACTCGCTCCGTGAAATTCGGATCCTGGTAATAACGCAACTTCTTGGCGCGAATCGGCGGCAATCCCGAAACCAGGATTAGTTCGTCAGCCTGCGGCAACTGCATCACCTCACCCGGCGTCAGCAGGGGGCGAGCGGTCTCTTGGCGGCTTACCATGACGTGGGACAACCAGGGCGCCAACCGATGGCCGGCATAGTTGCGCATCGATCTGAGTTCCGTCGCGGTACCGAGCGCGTCCGAGATGCGTTTGGCCGTGCGCTCGTCATTTGAGGAAAAGGCAATCCGCACATGGCAATTGTCGAGAATGGCGTTGTTCTCGCCATAGGCCTTGGAGATTTGGTTCAACGATTGCGCTATCAGATAAGCGCGGATGCCGTAGCCTGCCATGAAGGCGAGCGCAGTCTCGAAGAAGTCGAGCCGACCGAGCGCCGGAAATTCATCCAGCATCATCAGGAGCTGATGCTTGCGGCTCTTCTTTGGATCGCCCTCCAGGCGCTCGGTCAGCCGCCGGCCGATTTGATTGAGCACCAATCGCACCAGGGGCTTAGTGCGCGAGATATCCGACGGCGGCACGACCAGATACAGCGACATCGGTCGCTCGGCATCCACAAGGTCGGCAATGCGCCAGTCGCAGGCCGATGTTGCCGCGGCCACCGTTGGATCACGATAGAGCCCGAGAAACGACATGGCGGTCGAGAGAACGCCTGAGCGCTCGTTCTCTGACTTGTTCAGCACCTCACGAGCCGCCGAGGCCACGACCGGATGGACCTGAGGCTTGTCCACCGTGCCGAGGTGGTTTGTGGTCATCATCCGCTGCAGTGTCGCAGCGAATGAGCGTTGCGGGTCCGACAGGAAGGTGGCGACACGGGCGAGTGTCTTTTCCTCTTCGGCGTAGAGCACGTGCAAGATGGCGCCAACTAGGAGTGAATGACTGGTCTTCTCCCAATGGTTCCGCCGCTCCAGCGCGCCTTCCGGATCGACGAGAATGTCGGCGATGTTCTGAACGTCGCGGACCTCATCTGGACCTTTGCGCACTTCCAGCAGCGGGTTGTACCGCGCCGATCTCGGATCGGTCGGATTGAACAAGAGACAGTGCGAGAACTTCGACCTCCAGCCAGAGGTCAGCTGCCAGTTCTCGCCTTTGATGTCGTGAATGACGGCCGAGCCGGTCCAGGAAAGAAGGGTTGGAACAACGAGTCCGACGCCCTTGCCCGAACGTGTCGGCGCAAAGGCCATGACGTGTTCTGGTCCGTCATGGCGCAGATAGCGATAATTCAGTCCGCCAAGGAAAACGCCGGCCGGCTGAAACAGCCCCGCCTTCTCGATCTCCAGCTTCATGGCCCATCGTGAGGACCCATAGGTGGTGACCAACCCCCGCTGCCGTGCGCGCCAGAGGGACCCAGCTATCGCGGCGGCACAGCCCAGGAACCCGCTGGCTCCGGCAAGTATGCCAGCCTTGTCGAAGACTTCAGGCGCATAGGCGTCAAATTGGAACCACCATTCGAACAGTTTCCACGGCTGGTAGATCGGCCAGCCGACTGTCACAAACCATGGCGCGCCGAGTGGCGGCTGATAGAAGAGCATGTGGGCGCACCATTGGGTTGCAGTCCACACGCCAAGAATGACAATTGCGAATACGACAGCGATCTGCCCAATCAGCAACTTCGTGGGTGTCAATGGCTTGCTCCGCTCTTCTGGCCAGACGGACCAAACATCGCGCCGAGCGATGAGAATTCGAACGGCCGCTACGTGCGACTAGGTGCGATGACAAGGTTGATAGGCATTGTTCAGCTGCGAACAGCGAAAATCCGCCGCAGCAACCGATCGGCGGTGCCAGGTACGCGGTTTGGTCGCAGAAGATGTTGGGGCTTCAGGCGCGGGCACATTGAAGATGTGCTGACAGACAAACCTTTGGAGCCGACGCGTTTGTGCGAGAGCGAGCTGAAAGGCTCGGCGAGAAGTCGTCGTTCTCAATTGGGCGACGGGGGATACATCGGCGAAGACGGCATAAGGCAGGATGGGCCAGACCGAGCCGATGGCAACGTCGTAGCCAAGGCCTTGGAGCCCATAGCGCCTGGCCGGGAGGCCGCCGCCAGTCAGGCTTACGCGGCGCGTGGTTGAGCGAGGTGAAGACCCGAACGGGCTCGACGAGGGTCCACGGCGGTCACAATGTTGTGGTGGTGATCGCAGTAGACGCGATCCGGCGAAGTTGGCCCAGCACAAAAACGATAACCGCCAGGTACAGAAGCGTCTTCGCTCACCGGGAAGCGGCACTGATAGAGGCCTAGCTGAATGAGGGGGACGTCTCTCGAAGTTGGTCTGGTATTTTCAGGCATGATGGTTTCCTAGTTCGTAGCAATTACCAGCTGACGGCCGCAGTGCGACCCGTCGGGACGAGCTTCTCTCGTTTTGGAGGGCTATGGGTCACCATATGGTGTTGGTAGCACCATCAATGAAGCCCTACGCCCTGCTTCTGAAGCCAATAGTTTGCGACTTAAGGCCACACGCGCGAACGCATTAGTAATCTACCATCGTGTCCCCGAGGCACTCGCCCGCCGCGGTTTGCCGGCGGCGGGGTCGCACTGGCTTGTGGGCCCCTAGGCCCACTCGCGGCGCTCGCACTCGATCTCGGTGCGGGTTTCCCGTGTCTCACCGCCCTGTCAGCGCCTTGCAAATGAGCGAAACCAAGCTGTCGCGCGCTCGCTCGTGGAGTGCGCCTTTCGGCCGCCATGCAAGGAAATCATCAACGCTCATCCAATCAGCCGGGTTTGTGTCGGCGTCTGGCTGGCTGAATTCCACATACAAATGCAGTTCGTCCGGCACGAAGACGACCCTCCATAATCCTTTGATGTCATTGGCAAGGTTGTAGGCGAGGACGGTCATGGCGGGGCACTCCTTTCGCCGTGGAGCGTGCCTATCTCACGGGAAAATTCCATCACCAGAAGTTAGTATTGACGCTCGCGCTTTCTCAGAAATCCAACGTCCGCGTGATGCCGAAAGGTGCAGCCAGCTTTTTGTGTATCTCGATGGAACACGGGATCGCCGCGAAAGTTCGGTGCACGCAGCGAATCCTCCCCCTCCAGGTATTGCTGCAGATCGGTATTCCGATCGGCCCGCGCTCCCCGCAAGGCGCGGGCCTCGGGCTGTGGTGCTCATGCCATCTACTTCGATACGCAAAACGGAATACGATCCTGACAGAAGAATCCTCTCTGTCTGGTTTGTGGCCAGCGACAAGCGGTACGAGTTTGAGGGGGTACCGCCGGAAACCTTTGCCGCGTTCCGGGCCGCGTTCGCCAAGGGCCGCTACTTCAACGACCACATCCGCAACAATTTCCGCTATCGTCTGGTTGCGAGCGATAGCGACCCGGGATGACCTGACCTGCCGACCGCTCAATCGTCCTATCGCTCCAACCGGCGGTTGGTGGACGCGTTGCCGCTGTGGCGCTTAGGGTTGGTTACGGTCCGCGCTCACCTGGCAAGCCCAACCCCCCGGCATCCCCCCGCCTGGTGCAAAGCGTTTGATCGGTCCCGCCGTTCTGGCAGTGCGGCGGGACTTTTTTGCGGTCCAGGTGGAACATCGGCGCGCGGGGAAGGCGCGGTGCACGCAGCACCCTTTTCTCATCCAACGTACGCGGTGGCGCGCTGAAGGGTCTCAACGTCGGTCTGCCGCCGGAGCTCAACTAGCTGGACTATTGCTCGACCGGAAGCGGCTCGTGCTGGGACTCAGCGTGGTGGAAGACCTGTCCAAGATCGCGCGCGTCGAACGTTTGGCCGCAGACTGGGCAGTAGACCAAGTGCTTCGACTCGTCCTCTACCGGCCCGTCATGCGGCCTGCCCTCATAGCCCGTCGCGATGTTGTCGGTTCTAATCCGGGGCAACGACAAGTGCCTTTCGTCGGTTTGGCGGCCGATATTTCTACCGGACCTTGTCACGGTCGACCGTGACCAGCGGCCCGAGGTCGATCGTCACGGTGTCCTCGTCGATGCGCGTGACCTCGCCTTTCAGGTCGATTTGCTGGCCCTCGGTTCACCTTGGTGTGGTCGATGATGGAATGTGGGAAGTCGTAGCCTGGGATCGACACGCTTACGCGGTCCTCTGTTATCCGCCTTCGAACCCTGGCCGTAATGGCCACCTGGTCACCAATGTCTATTCCCCGAGCCATGCCACGGATTCTGGTGCGGGCAGCGTCTTCTTCAAGAGGATTCTAATATACGTCCGCCACTTTAAGGCTGGCCTACGACCAGAGTGACAAAAGTTGAGCTTCTTGGGGGAACACTCTTTCTATCTGCCTGTTGGATTTGCCAGCGCACACCGCGAGAAAGAACATGAAACGCATCCTTTTGGCTTCGGCCGTACTGGCGGTGTCGGCCGGGCTTTCCTTTGCCCAGACGACCAGCGGAACTTCGAGCGGAACCTCGACGAGCGGCACCTCGACCACGACAACCATGCCCAGCACGACGGATCAGGGCACCGGCACGACGAGCAGCGGCACCAACATGTCCGGCGATCAAGGCACCGACACGACCACGACCAGCGGCACCACAAATGCGAACTCGGCCAGAGACTGCGCGCCCGGCCAGCAGACTGGCAGCGCTCAGCAGGCGGCGCCAGGTCAGCAGGACACGACAGCCAAAACCGCCGCGCCAGGCCAGGTGAAAAAGACCGACGAAGGTTGCTGATTGGCACATCGGCTCGGGTTGGAATCACCAGCGTGTGGCTGGCTGGTCTCCCCCGACCACCGGCTAAGATAAACTCGGCTGGCGAGCAAGTTGCCGCCAGCCGAGCATCAGTCCAGGAACGTTTGCGCTTGCTTGTGCTTTCAGTGGGGCACGCCTAGCTTCTGTTTGCTTTCGGTCAGATAGTGTCGCTGGCGTCTTCGGACTACCGGTGAAGCAAGTCCGATGTGCGCCTATCGCGACCCCGCTTCACCTGCCGTCCAGCCGTTCGCGCATTCGCGATCGTCGCTCTCGGCAACAGGCGGCGCGCGCGGCCAGGACATATCGCATGTGCGCGCTGTCGAAGGAGGCGCCCAGCAACATTGCGCGTGAAGGCACGCGGGCATCCGATCGATCGTTAACCTTTCTCTGCAATGAGCGCCTTGTCTTCGGCGATGGGCCTCCGGCTCTTACGCATTATGGAGATCACATGTTGGTCCCGGCACCCGATGCCGGGAGCAGGTCTGCTTCGGAGCGTCGTGACAGAACTGGGCGACATGGTTGCGGTGGAGTAGGCGCCGTCGCCCTGGATGAACAACAACTGTCGCATGCGGTGCATACGTTGTCGAAGCTTTCGGTCGGCCGCGGCCGCATCGACGACGACCACAACGGCATCAAGTCGTTGCTGAAAGCCCGCAAGGTATCGTCAAGACATAGCGTGCCGGCGAAGATCCGCCCTCGCGACAGGGATTCGTCAGGCCGATCGGTCGGCAACGTGACCGGCCAGATGAGCGAGAGCTTACCCTCGGTGCTGGTCTCGACCCGGCTCGTATAGAGGCCTGAAGGGACATCTCCAAACGCTCATCGACGGTCGTCGATCACTGCCGACTACGGTCGAGGTCGTATGGCTCGTGGCCTAGCTCGTTGTGATGAAGCGCCTCTGCCATACACCTGATGTCGAACGCTTGGCCGCACCCCGGGCAGAGGACAAAATACTCCTCCTCCCGAAGTGGCGATGCATCGTGGTCTTGGGGGATGACGATGTCATTGTATTCGTCGGGCATTGGGTCCTCCGGCAACGCCGCCCGCCATGCTGGAACGCCTGCCGGCAGGATTTGTTTCAAAGTTACTGCGCTTAAGAAGAGGGCCGGAACGGGTGAAGCACAATGTCGGTAAGCGCAAGGCGACGGCGCCCGAAACTCATCACGTGAGCTGAACGACTGCTTTTGCCAACTCGATGCTCGAAACCTGCCGATCTGCTTAGGCCGGTTCCGGACATTCGTGACCGGCCTCATAAGTCATAAGAAGCGCCCACCACCTACGGGACTCAAGCCGACATTCCCCGAGCCTTTCGCCAGGCACGGACTCTTTGCCAACCGCACATTTGAAGCCTATGCTTCCCACATCGGCCGCCAGCGCGTCGGACGCAGCCGACAGTAAGAGGTACGTGCTCTTGCCCGCATGGGAGAGAGAGCCATGCCCCAATCCCTTCTTCGCAACCATGTATTGAAAACCCTCTCCTCGGAGGATTTCGCGCTTTTGAGGCCGTCACTGCATCACGTCGAACTGGGCATCAAGGACCAGCTGGAGGTCGCATATCATCCGATCGAGCGTGTCTACTTTCCAGAGATGGGCATCGCGTCGGTGGTCGCCACGATGACCGGAGGGCGGCAAAGCGAAGTCGGCATCGTCGGCCATGACGGCATGACAGGAGTTGCCGTTATTCTCGGCCAGGACAAGTCGCCCAATGAAACCTATATCCAAGTCGCAGGTAATGGCTGGATCCTCCCGGTTGAAAACCTTCGCTCAGCGATTGCAGACAGCCTGTCACTTCGTGAGTCGCTGCTTCGCTATGCCCACGCGTTCCTCATCCAGTCGTCCCGGACGGCACTGGTCAACGGCCACTCCAAAATCGAGGAGCGCTTGGCCCGCTGGTTGCTGATGGTCCAAGACCGCGTCGAAGGAAATAAGATCTACCTGACGCATGAATTCCTGGCGACAATGCTTGGTGCCCAGCGCCCCGGCGTTACCACGGCCCTCCAAATGCTTGAATATCGGGGGCTGGTTCACGCCAAGCGCGGCGAGATCACGATTATCGACCGCGTTGGAATGATACGACTCACGCATGGTGCTTACGGGGAGGAGGAGCAAAGTCACTTCGGCCTAGCCTCCGCCTAACTGTCCTAAATCAGACAAACCCTTGCAAGCTACCGAATTCGTGCCGTAAATCGTGTGGGTCAGGGTTCAGGGAGGAATTCTCGATGACCACCACTTTTGACACAGTCACGGTTGAAAGAGCCGCCGAAGCCTATGTTCTCTCCAGAGGCAAGGCCCACTTCCTTTCGATAGCACAGGCAATCCGCGCCATCCGAACACTCATGCCCGCATGCAGGGCCACCGACCGCGAGCTGGAGGAGCTCTTGGCGGCAGCATCCATTATTCACGGTGTGCCAGTCGCGTTCGACTTAAAAACAGCCGTGGCCGCAGAACCACGGCTCCATTCATAGGGCCGGGTGATGCCTGCGCTCGCGCAGACGCCTACCTTATCGGACGTTCGCCAAGCGATTGTCCGCCACCTGATCGACAACATCGGCAGCCCGAGCATTTCGATATCCGAGGTTAGCCACACCGTGAGGAGAATGCTTCCCTTTTGCGAACTCACGGACTGGCAACTTGGCGATCTCATTGCGCGAAGCGCGATCGATGCGGGATTCGCGATTGAATCCGACGGGGTGGGTCCCGAAAACGCATGTCGAGGCTCAATAGCGGAACAGCCGCTTTAGCCATGTGGCTCCCAATCACGGGCGGTCAGGTTGTGGCCCACGTACAGCCGCCAGGCGGCAACGCGCCTGATATCGCACTTCGAGATCAACTCGGCCGCTTCCTGCTAGCCGGGGTTGCAAGCGCCCCCGCTAACAATCGTGGTTGCGCCTTTAGGGCATCGCGGTTCAGACCGCTGGCGGATTAGAACTCATGTTGGCTTTGCGATCGGCTCATCGCTGCCGACAATCGGTGACCTATATAAAGGGGCATGTTCACGCGCCGAAAAAGCAGTGCAACAGCGAAGCTGATTGGAGAGTGGCCTTTAACCCCGGCTGCAACGCTTGGATCGTCCGTCAGAGCGAGGGGTATTTTTCTCGAAATACGCGCCCGCCTTCCAACGGAGTTCAGGAAACTGCTCCATATCGAGTCCCGCGTGCTTACCGTGCGCCTGTCTGAGGGCGCCGAGAATGATGTGCAGGTGGTATTCGGGATCGTATCCAAAGCAATGCGGAATATCGAAGACCTGCCCGTAATCCCCCGTGAAATCGAGGACATTCTGACGATCTCGACGGCCGAACGGCACCGCTGGCTGAAAGATGGTCGCTTGCAAAGCGCCGGGACGAAAACGGTGAAACTCCGCGGGCGGGCAAGGAACATCACCTTTCACGTGTTCGACCCGCAGCACGTGGAGGATGTCCTTGACCGCGATCTGGTTACGGTCTGGCGCGAACAGGACGCAGCGACAGCTGCAGAGAATAGGCGGCGAGCCGCGGGGAAGGCCGCTATGAAACGCGCTCAAAGAAGCGGTCGCGGAACTGCAGCTTCAGCTGGCTTTGGCCCCGATGAGAACTCGCACTCCAGTTTGCGCGGCTGGGAAGATTTTGAGAAAGACGGACTCCTGCGCTGATAGGCCGGGCGCACAGCCAGGTTAGGACGTTTGCCTGCGCCGTGCGAGATGCGCAAGGAGGGCCGCCAAACGCATCGCGTTCAGGACCCGCTTCGCAGGGACACCGCCCTTGCGCGCCATCTCGACACCCCAATGCATGTGGTCGAGCTCGCGGATCGAATGAGCGTCCGGATTGATGCTGAAGATGCAGCCCTGATTGAGTGCCTTTTGATGCCAGCGCCAGTCGAGGTCAAGTCGCCACGGATGCGCGTTGATTTCGACAGCGACGCCGTGCTTCGCACACGCTTTGAGGACTTTGTCGACGTCGAGATCATAACCGGGCCGGCGCAACAGCTGGCGACCGGTCATGTGCCCGATGATTGTTGTCCGAGGATTTCCGATCGCCTTAATGATACGCTCCGTCTGTTCCTTCTTGGGCAACTTGAAGCGGCTGTGCACGCTCGCGACGACGAAATCGAACAGCTCCAAGATATCATTCGGGTAATCGAGCGAGCCATCCGCCAGGATGTCCGCCTCGATGCCCTTCAGTATGCGAAATTTTCCATTGTATGCCTTGTTCAGCCGGTCAGCTTCGCGGTGCTGTTCAGCAAGCTCCTGCAACGAAAGGCCGCCTGCGTAGTGAGCGGACTGCGAATGATCGGCGACACCATAGTATTCGAAACCGCGCTTGCGCGTGGCTTCAGCCATTGCCTCA
>NZ_JAMYNW010000026.1:0-93277 GCF_040319365.1 Mesorhizobium sp. M0923
CCGGCAGGACAGAGGGGGGTGTGACGGATCGCAACCTTGGCAATTACCCGACAAACCCCACGCGCTTGTGGCTGCCATCGCAGAACGGCTTGTTGGCGGAGTGGCCGCAGCGGCAGAGGAAGGTGCGTTGCGTGCGGT
Source organism: Mesorhizobium sp. M0923 (assembly GCF_040319365.1). Classification (NCBI taxonomy): domain Bacteria; kingdom Pseudomonadati; phylum Pseudomonadota; class Alphaproteobacteria; order Hyphomicrobiales; family Phyllobacteriaceae; genus Mesorhizobium; species Mesorhizobium sp. M0923. Next base: position 139 of record NZ_JAMYNW010000026.1, read on the forward strand.
CGACCGTGTGGCCGGTGCCGGTGACGATTTCGAGATTGCCTTCGAGCTTGAGCGGGCCGTTGGTGGTCGGCGTGACGGTGAGCGGGCCATCGCGCGCTTCCAATGCCGGCGTGTCTTTCAGCGCCGGCTCGCCGGTGGCGGTGAAGCCCGCCTTGGCGTGGCTGCCATCGCAGAACGGCTTGTTTTCCGAGGCGCCGCAGCGGCAGAGCGTGGCGCGGTAAAATGTTTCGCCGCCCAGCACGATCTCGGCATGCACGGCCAGCGGGCCGTTTTCCCTTATGCGCACAATGTTGAGCACCGGCGGCTGTTCCTGCGGCCCGCCATCCTTGCGGACATAGGTGATGGCGCCGGACGGGCAGCCTTCGGCGAGCGCCACGATCTTCTCGACGCTGGCCGCCTCGGGGTGGATCCACTGGTCGGGCGCATTGGGCACGAAGACACGCGGATCGCCAAGCACGCAGTTGCGCGAATGGATGCAACGTTTTCCCGAAAAGCCGATCTCTATGTTTTCGCCTTCGACCACTGCCATGGGTGGGATCTCCTCTCGGACTACGCTATGGCGACGGCCAGGACGACGTCAAGGCAGCATTCTCCACCTCGTGAGGGCCGACCTCGGGCGCGGCGGGAAGGGAATTCGCATTTTTTGCTCGCAGCACTACATTTTGTTCTTGCTTTGTGCCGGCAGCTATGCTACTAATTTGACTATGGTGCCAATTGGCTCCAACGACCCGCCCCACCGAGGCGGGTTTTTTGTTTCAGCTTTGAATTCCGGCGTTGCCGGCCGACGCTGGCGGGACAGCGCTCCGCTGCTATGGCCTCTGTACGACCACCTGGCCCACAAGGGTGAGGCAATCGCATACAGGAGTCCCCCTCATCCGGCCGCTTCGCGGCCACCTTCTCCCCGAGGGGAGAAGAGGCTGGCGCCAGTGCAGGCGACTCCTCTCCCCTCGGGGAGAGGTCGGATTGCCCCGAATTCCCCTTCGCAATTCGGTTGGCAATCCGGGTGAGGGGGCGCTTGCCGGTGTGCAATAGCCCTCGAACAAAAGGGAGACAGTTCACGGAACCAGATCGATTTCCTCGGTCTCGCCGCCACTGCAGGTGTAGCAGCAATCGTCGCATTTTTCCGCGTTGGCGGGGCCGACACCCCAATAGGTATTCTCGTCACCATCGACCCAGGCGCCGTAGCAGATCGATTCGCCGTCATTGCAGGACAGCGGGATCGACTTGGTCTCGCCGTCGTTGAGATAATAATCCTGATTGTTGCCCGGCCAGACGTGGTCGCGGTCCTGGCTGTACAGTTCGACGCGCATGGCGTTGGGATGGCTGTTCTTGATCTCGAACGTGACATCGCCGGCATGCGCGACGGGCGCAAACAATCCGACGATGAACAGCGCAGCGGCAACGCGGCGCGCGAAAGCGTAAGACAACATGATGAATTCCCCCCGGAATGAAACGGCCTGCTCGGCCGCGCGGGGGAACATGGCATGGCGGGTTGAAGGGTGGAAGAGGTGATTGCGGCATTTGCGTCGCAAGACGCGCGAGGCTGCCAAGGAAGACCCCTCTCCGGTTTGCTTCGCAAACCACCTCTCCCCACTTCGTGGGGCGAGGAAACCGCCAATCGCCGAAGCCTCACAAGACCTGGGTTCCTCGCCCCCACATGGTGGGGGAGAGGTGGCCGCGAAGCTGCCGGAGAGGGGCGGTCCGACGGGCTCAACGATCGGGCTTCAGCAGGGTCCATATCCAGCCGATGAATGTGAGCACCAGGAAGGGATATCCGGCAGCGGGCAGCGGCGCCGAGGTCGGCAGCAAAGGGGTGCCCCAGAGGATCAGGCCCACTGAGACGACGAACAGCACAGCCGCCACGACAGCGGTGAGCCGCATCCACAGGGCGAAGGTTTTCGGCGCGCTGACCATGACCAGCGCCGCCGCCCAGAGCGAGATACCGCCGACATAGGAGGGCACGCTGGCCTCAAGCCCCGCCGCATTGCCGGCGAGCAGCAGGCTCTCGCCGGCGAGAAAGGTCAGAAATCCGGCCGCCACGCAGTCATTGCCCAGCCGCTGATATTTCATCGTCAGCAGCGCGGTTGCTACCACCAGTGCGACGCCGTCGATCGTCCAGAGTGTTTCGCGAAGGGACGCGCTCTCGACGAAGGTGCCGACGAGGCCCATCGCGCCGCCGATGGCAAGGCCGATCGCGGCGATCGTGTCGGAGATAGCAGGGCTGGCGGGACGCATCGGGACCTCCCTTCCAAGCTCAAGGATACTTCAAGACGGGACCTTCTCCAATGGCGGCCCGCTGCCTAAAGCGAAGGGCATTGGCCGGCGCATATTTAATCGTATCGGGAGGCGGTTCGGTCAGCTCGAAATTGGGAACAGCCCGGCCACGGGGGAAATGGGCGTAACCCCGTTCAATCCCCCATCTTCAGCGCCTGGATAAACGCCTCTTGCGGGATATCCACTTTCCCGAACTGGCGCATCCGCTTCTTGCCCTCTTTCTGCTTGTCGAGCAGCTTGCGTTTGCGTGAGACGTCGCCGCCGTAGCATTTGGCCGTGACGTCCTTGCGCAGCGCCGAGATGGTCTCGCGGGCGATGACCTTGCCGCCGATCGCCGCCTGGATCGGGATCTTGAACAGATGGTTCGGGATCAGCTCCTTCAGCTTCTCGCACATCAGCCGGCCGCGCTTTTCCGCGGCCGTGCGGTGGACCAGCATCGACAGCGCGTCGACCGGCTCCTCATTGACCAGGATCGACATTTTGACCAGGTCGCCTTCCTTGTAGTCGGTGAGGTGATAATCGAAGGAGGCGTAGCCCTTTGAGATCGACTTCAGCCGGTCGTAGAAGTCGAACACGACCTCGTTGAGCGGCAGGTCGTAGATCAGCATGGCACGCTTGCCGACATAGGACAGATCGAACTGGATGCCGCGCCTGTCCTGGCAGAGTTTCAGGATACCGCCGAGATAGTCGTCGGGGGTGAGGATGGTGGCGCGGATCCACGGCTCCTCGATGGCCGCAATCTTGACCACGTCGGGCATGTCCGCCGGGTTGTGCAATTCCTTCACCGTGCCGTCGGTCAACGCCAGGCGGTAGACGACGCTGGGCGCGGTGGCGATGAGGTCGAGATTGAACTCGCGCTCCAGCCGCTCCTGGATGATCTCCAGATGCAGCAAGCCAAGGAAGCCGCAGCGATAGCCGAAGCCAAGTGCCGCACTGGTTTCCATTTCATAGGAGAAGGACGCGTCGTTGAGGCGCAGCTTGCCGACCGCGGCGCGCAGATCCTCGAAATCGGCGGCGTCGACCGGGAACAGGCCGCAGAACACCACCGGCTGCGCCGGCTTGAAGCCGGGCAGGGCCTGCGCCGTCGGGCGCTTGTCCTCGGTGATGGTGTCGCCGACGCGGGTGTCGGCGACTTCCTTGATCGAGCCGGTGAAGAAGCCGAACTCGCCGGGGCCGAGCTCGTCGACATTGACGCGGGCGGGCGTGAAGACGCCGGTGCGCTCGACCAGATATCGGGCGCCGGTGCCCATCATGCGGATGGTCTGGCCCTTCTTCAGCACGCCGTCGATGATGCGGACCAGCACGATGACGCCGAGATAGGCGTCGTACCAGGAGTCGACCAGCATCGCCTTCAATGGAGCCGTGATGTCGCCCTCGCGCGGCGGCGGCAGATCGTTGACGATGGCCTCGAGCACGTCCGGAATGCCAAGCCCGGTCTTGGCCGAGATCAACACGGCGTTGGAGGCGTCGATGCCGATCACCTCCTCGACCTGCTCGCGGATGCGCTCGGGCTCGGCCGCCGGCAGGTCGACCTTGTTCAGCACCACGACGATCTCGTGGTTGTTGTCGATGGCCTGGTAGACATTGGCCAGCGTCTGCGCCTCGACCCCTTGCGAGGCATCGACGACCAGCAGCGAGCCCTCGCAGGCGGCCAGCGAACGCGACACCTCATAGGCGAAGTCGACATGGCCGGGCGTGTCGATCAGGTTGAGGATGTAATCCTCGCCACTATTGGCGCGGTACTTCAGCCGCACCGTCTGCGCCTTGATGGTGATGCCGCGCTCGCGCTCGATGTCCATCGAGTCCAGCACCTGCTCCTTCATGTCGCGCAGCTCCAGCCCGCCGGTCGACTGGATCAGCCGGTCGGCAAGCGTGGATTTGCCGTGGTCGATATGGGCAACGATGGAGAAATTGCGGATGTTTTTGATCGGCGTGGTCATGCGGCGCGCTTTAGCAGGGGCACGCTGCATGGGCAAGCGGCGGGGCGCGGGAGCGGCGGCGGGGGCCAAAGTCGTTAAACTTTGATCCATGAGATTAGAGCATAGTTTGCGCCCGGCGTGATAGCCCACCGGTCTATCGCCGTTTCGGGGGATCGGAATGCCGCTGTCCGCACGCAAATTTCTCAACTCGGTGAGCGGCTCGTTCGCGCCAATGCTCGCCATCTTGCTTATGCCGATGGTTGCCGCATTGGGTTTTTCCATCGACTATACCTCGGCGGTTTCAACCAGGGCCTCGATGCAGAACGCGCTCGATGCCGCGTCGCTGTCGATCACGACGCTGGAGACGACCACGACGTTGGCGGACCGCCAGGTGAAGCTGCAGGAGGCATACCTGGCCAATGGCGGGCAAGGCACGGCCAAGCTCGACAGCTTCGTCGTCGCTACCGACGGCGCTGCCAGCATCAAGGCTTCGGCTGGCTTCGCCATGCCGACGAGTTTCATGCAGATCGTCAAGATCAACACGGTGCAGGTCGGCGTCGCGTCGGCGGTGACAAAGCGGCCGGCATTGGTGGAGGCCACGTTCAAAGTCGATAAGATCTCGGGCTATTGGAACAAAACGATGACGCTCTATGGCACCAAGTTTGGTGACACGCTGGCTAACAAGCTGATGAAGCTCGACTACACATACAACGGTTATGGCGACCCTAAGGGCTACGGCACAGCCAGCGTGTATACGATCAACGGAACGACGACCACGCTGGTCCAGCAGCAAGTATGCACGACCGCCACGGTGCTCAGCTTCTACGGCTTGCCCAGCACCACGATCACCCAGACCGACTCATACGGCAGGAAATACGCAACCACCTGCGTCAGCACGATGTATCCCGCGACGAGTGCTGGTGCGGTGATCGACGTCAGCCAGATGGACCAGCTGTACCTGCGGATGGATGTGCCGTCCGGCAATCCATCCGTGCTCAAATCGAACGATCCGGCGACATCGAACCGGCTTTACGCCGACGGCGTCGAAATTGCGAACGGAGAAACCGTCGATATCTTCACCCTCGTGCCATGCGGCCAGAGCAGCAAACAGGCTTGGGAAGATGGCGGCAATCCCGTACCGGCAGCCATTTCGAATGCCGACTTCTTCTACACGGTGACCGGCAAGTGCGCCTTCAACAAGCGGCCTTCGGAGACCGTGCTTACACAATAGCCGGGCCAAGTGCCGATCTCCCCCCGTGTGGGGGAGATGGCCGGCAGGCCAGAGGGGGCGCTGTCCCGCGGCTCTCGTAATTTGCAAATCTGGCAACCTCCAATCCGCTTGGCCCATCCTAGCATCGAGTTGGCGTTACTCGGCGTCCACGTAGGATGACGCTCGGTGGCGCCCCCCTCTGTCCTGCCGGACATCTCCCCCACAAGGGGGGAGATCGGATGTCGCCTCGGCTCTCGCCAATCCCTAAGACGAAAAAACTTGGACTTCTCCTCAATCACGAAGCGGTGATGCTGTAACGAACCGTGCGTCGGCGGCGAAGTTTGGACATGGAACCGCACATGAGGACAGCGATGACCGGATCGAAACGCAGCACGGCCCTTGTCGGGCTTTCCCTGGCACTGTTTTCGGCAATCGGGTTTTCGGCAACCAGCGCGGCTGCCGGCCAGACGCTGACCGTCGTCGAGTTGTTCACCAGCCAGGGCTGTTCGTCCTGCCCGCCGGCCAATGCCAATCTGATCAAGGTCAAGGACCGGCCTGGTGTGCTGGCGCTGTCCTTCAACGTCACCTACTGGGACTATCTCGGCTGGAAGGATACATTCGGCAAAGACGAATTCACGCAGCGTCAGGTCAGTTACGAGCCGTCGCTCGGCCGTTCCGGCCCGTTCACGCCGCAAGTGGTGGTCAACGGCAAGGCCGATGCCGTCGGCGCCAGGCCGGGCGAGATCGAGCAGCTGATTTCGAGCGGCGGCCACGCCGACGGACCTTCGCTGTCGCTCGCCGGTGGAAAGGTCAGCATCGGCGCCGGTCCGGTGCCGGGCGGCAGGGCCGATGTCTGGCTGGTTCACTACCGGCAAGGCGTCGTCGAGGTGCCGGTGGCGCGCGGCGAAAACACCGGGCGCACGCTGCCGCACGCCAATGTCGTGCATTCGCTGACCAGGCTGGGCAGTTGGACCGGCGACGCCACCGCGCTGCCGTTGCCGGCCGCTGCACGCGGCCTCAGCACCGCGGTGCTGGTCCAGGTGCCGGGCGGCGGGCCGATCCTCGGTGCCGCTGCGAATTAGAACCCGTTCCGAATTTGCGCAACGCCGCAGCGGCACCGCCGCATGCGATCAACCCTGCCATAACCCAAGGAGACCACCATGACCAATCACCTGACCCTGGCGGCACTCGCCCTCGCACTTTGCTCGACGGCGCTGTTCACCGGAGGCGCGGCGCGGGCCGAAGATGCGATGAAGCCGGCGATGGCGATAAACGCCATGAAGCCGGCAACCGATGCCATGAAGCCGGCCGGCGCCATGGCGCCTGATGCAATGGCCACAACTGCGATGAAGGCGGGCGATCCGATGAAGGCCGACTGCATGGACAAGGCCGCCGCCGAGACGGACGCCATGAAGAAGGCAGAGGCGACCAAGGCCTGCGATGCCATGGCTCCGGCCAAATAGGCGATGCGCACAGCAATGTGAGAGCCCGGCGGACCTATCCGTCGTATAATCCACACCAGCATCATGGGAGATCAGACATGACCGGAGCCCTGAAACGATCGTCGATTTTCGCAAAAACAGCACTTGCCGCGCTCATTCTCACGGCCGCCGCTGCCGTGTTCTGGCAGACGCCGGCAGTCTCGGCCGAAGACGCGGTGGTGATCCCGCCGCCGGCAATGGACGAGAAGGCCACCGCCGGGACCGAAAAGGCGGTCTTCGCCGGCGGCTGCTTCTGGGGCGTCCAAGGCGTGTTCCAGCACGTCAACGGCGTAACCAGCGCGGTCTCCGGCTATGCCGGCGGCGACAAGGACACGGCCGTCTATGAAATGGTCGGTACCAGCCGGACGGGCCACGCCGAATCCGTCGAGATCACCTATCAGCCGTCCAAAGTCACCTATGGCCAGCTGCTGCAAGTGTATTTCTCGGTCGCGCACAATCCGACGCAACTGAACTACCAGGGGCCGGACAGCGGCACCCAGTACCGCTCGACGATTTTTGCCGAAAACGACACGCAGAAAAAGATCGCCGAAAGCTACATCGCCCAGCTCGACAGGGCCAAGGTGTTTGCAAAGCCGATCGTGACGACGCTGGAGACCGGCAAGACCTTCTATCCGGCCGAGGACTATCACCAGGACTTCCTGACGCTCAACCCGACCTATCCCTATATCGTCTACAATGATCTGCCCAAGGTCGAGAATCTGAAGCGGCTGTTCCCCAATCTCTACAGCGAAAAGCCGGTGCTGGTGCTGGCCGCCAACAAGAGCTGATTTTTTGCGCCGGCGGGCGCGACGGAGAATAAGCGTCGGCGATCCTTCGCACCCCCCTCTGTCCTGCCGGACATCTCCCCCGCAAGGGGGGAGATCGGCTATCACCTCGACCTTCGCCAAATCTCCAACGTTCAGGACGAGCGGAGCGCTGAAACTGCTAATCTCCCCCCTTGCGGGGGAGATGGCCGGCAGGCCAGAGGGGGGTGCTGTCCCGCCAACGTCTCGAAACTACCTCCCCTTTTTCCAGGGCAGGCTCCAACGCACTTTCTCCAGTGTCGCCTTTGCCTCGGCCGAGTCCGGGTCGGGCTCTGTCTCACGATAATGCGCCGAGCCCCGAGGCGGGTAGGCAAGCGTGTTGTTGAGGGCAAATTTGTCGATCTGGCTGAACTCGGGGAAAGGCAGGTTTTCCGCCTCGCGCCAATCGCTGACCCTTTTCTCCGCGGCGATGCGTTTTTCGTGGTCGACCGCAAGATCGGTGGCTCTGTATTCCAGTGACGAAGGGAAGGCGAACTGCGCGCCGGCATCATCCATGATGTTGATCATGGACAACAGGATGTCCTCGCGGATGGCTTGGAATTCGGCCACGTCGGCGGTTTTGACGTAGGTGAACACGTCGATGTCGAGCGAATAGGCGCCGAAGCCGGCAAAGCGCACGCGGCATGGCTCGTCGATGACGCGCGGATGGGCGATCAGCAGCTTGCGCAGCTCGGCCAGGACGTAACGCAGCTGATCGGGCGTCGTCTCGTAGCGCAGCTGCAGCGTCGTCGCGAACCGGGTGCGGTCGCGATGCGCGTAGTTCTCGATCTGCATGCCGGCGAAATCCGAATTCGGCACCGAGATGATCGTGCGGTCGAGCGACCGGATGCGTGTCGAGCGCATGCCGATATGCTCGATCGTGCCGGACTGGTCGCCGAACTTGCAGAAGTCGCCGACGCTGACCGGCCGATCGGCATAGAGCGTCAGGCCGGAGAGGAAGTTCTGCAGCGTCGGCTGCGCCGCCAGCGCCACCGCCAGACCGCCGATGCCGAGACCAGCAATGACGCCTTCGTAGGGAATGGCGAGCACTTCGGCCAACAGCAGGAAGGCGACGACCAGCACGGCGACGCGCGCGACGCCGGTGGACAGCGAAATCAGCGTGTCGTGGTAGCCGGGCACTTGCCACAGTCCACGATAGTGTTCGGCGACCTTGCCGATCAGGTGCCAGACCACCGGCACGGCACCGATCACGATCAGGCTCCAGGCGATTGCCTTGACCGGGGCGGCGACCACTTGCGGCAGACCGAGCGGGCGCAGCGTCAACAGCAGGAAGAACCCAAGCACGATCGAACGCACCGCCCATTCGACGATGCGGAAGAAGGCCGAGCTGTCCGTCCTTCGCACAATCAAGGAAATCAGCGCATTGGCGATGAAGCCGAAAACGATGCCGGCCACTGCGGCAAGGCCGAGCATCCACCACTGCCAGTGCTCCATCGGTCCGGCGCGGGTGAGCAGGCCGGGGCTGATCTCGCGGGCGAGGCCACGGGCGATGAAGAACGGGTCGGTGCTGGCGAAGGCAGCGAACTCCGGCGCCACCGGCACGTCTTCCACGTCGGCGTAGAGCGCGCGGATGTGGGCGAGCGTCTCGGGCGTGAACTGCCAGATCTTGCCCTTCTCGGTCTCGACCGGGCCGATGACGATGTTGCCGGCGGGATGCTCGAAATAGATGAAGGGGGTGTTGCTCTTCGGGTCGTCGGGGATCTCCTGCCAGTAGACATAGCCGATGCGGTCGATGACCTTTTTGAGATAGCGCTCGAGCAGGAACGCCTCGTCGCCGCGCACCGCCTGACTGTAGTTGCGCAGGTCGAGCGCCGCCTGTGCCGGATCGCCGGCCTCGGTGAGGCCGCTCAACAGTACCTTGAACGTATCGCGTGGCGAGGCGAGCCTGCTCGGATCGTCGACCATGTCGACGGCTTCGCCACGCGCTTCCTGGAATTCGGCGAGCTTGGCCTGAAGCTGGCCAAGTGGCGGCCCGACGATAGACCACTCGCCATTCTTGCGGCGAAAGGTGAGATCGAAGGAAACCCTGGTGCCATATTGCGGGAGCGTCGCCGTCACCTCGTCGCCGGCAATCGTATCATGCGGCAAGCTCCACAGGCGGAACGTCGCGTTGTCGATGACGGTGAACAGGAGCTTGGTGTAATCGGGCATGTTGAGGCCGCCGCGGTCGGCCTCGGTGACGTCGACGAGGCCCGCTGCCAGACCGGCAAGACCCATGCCGCCGCCGGTCGCGCGCGGCACGTTGTCGGCGCCGCTCTCGTTCATCGTCTGCAGGAACGAGCGCATGGTGCTCATCGGGCTCGACTGGTCGACACGGACGTCCTCGACGGCGCTGACGCGCACGCCTGTCCACCATTCGGCGGTGGCGACATCGAAACGGCCCATGAAGCTTTCGCCGTCAGGCGACTGGACGAAGGTGAAGGCGCCCTGGCGGTCGCCTTCGAACCAGTGGCCGACAAGCTTGTCGCCTTCGGCCTTCGCCTCGATACGGCCGCTGTAAAGCGGGTAGACGCCCTTTACGTCGGCGCCGGTCTGCTCGAACTTGATCTGGGCGCCGCCGCCGCGCCATTTCGTGTCCCACACGCCGGTCCAGCTGGCCGCGTCCTGCGCATGCGCCTGCGGCATGGCCGGCAGCAGGCCTGCAAGCGCGAGTGCGCCGACCAGCGCGACCGTCCGGATCAGCATCAGCAACAGCCGATCCTGTCTCGCCGCAAAAAAGGGGGTCATTCTGTTGCCCTTCTTCTGCCGGCGATTCTGCTGGGCCGGCCAGAGAAGGTTATTCCGCTTGAAGATGAATATTCTGTTTCGGCCGGCGCCGGCGAAGCCGGTCAGTCATAGGTCAGATCCGTCGCCTTGCCGCCGAACACGCGGTAGGCAAAGAACGAATAGAAGATGATGATCGGCAGCACGACGACTGTCCCGACCAGGATGACGGCCAGGCTTTCGGGTGCCGAAGCAGCCTGCCAGATGGTCAGCCGGTCGGGCACGACGAAGGGGTAGAACGACCAGGCGAGCCCGGCAAAGCCAAGCGTGAAGATCGCGGCCAATGTCAGGAACGGGAGCAGCGCGTGGCGATCGTCGGGCTTCGGCAGATGAAAGGTCTGGCGCCACAGCCACAGGAACAGCACTGCCGACAGGATCGGCAACGGCGACAAATAGAGCATGGCCGGCCAGACGAACCATTTGTCGAAGATGCGCGCGCTGGCAAAGGGCGTGGCCAGTGATACTGCAACCATGCCGAGCGCGGTCAGCACCAGTGCCGTGCGCAGCCACAGCACCGCTTTCTTCTGCAAGTCGCCTTCCGTCTTGTAGATGACCCAGGCCGCGCCCATCGCCGCGTAGGCGGCGGCAAGGCAGAGCGCCACGAGCGCCCCGAAAGCCATGCCGCCAGGGCCGACGTCGAGGCCGAGCACATAGACGCCGAGCATATAGCCCTGCGCCAGCGACGCGATGACCGAACCGAGGAAGAAGATGCGGTTCCAGCGGTGCTTCCTGCCGGCCGGCACTTTGGCGCGGAAATCGAAGGCGACGCCGCGCAGGATCAAGCCGACCAGCAGCACGAAAACCGGAATGTAGAGCGCGGTCAGGATGGTGCCGTGCGCCAATGGGAAGGCGACCAGCAGCAGGCCGACCGCCAGCACCAGCCAGGTCTCGTTGGCGTCCCAGAACGGGCCGATGGCGGCGATCATCGTATCCTGTTCGGTGTCTTCGGCTGCGGCGAACAGGATGCCGATGCCGAGATCGAAGCCGTCGAGGATGACGTAGATCAGGATGGCTAGGCCCATCAGGCCGGCGAAGATCAGAGGCAACAGGGTCGGCCAGTCGAAGCTCATGATGTTTCTCCCGGTTGCGCAACCGGCTGCGACAGCGGCCTGTTCATGACGCCCGGCAGCGGCGAGGTGTCACCATCCTTCGCCGCCTTCAATGCCAGATGCACCAACACGCCGAGATAGGCGATCAGCAGCAGCACGTAGAGGATGAGATAGACCGCGAGCGACAGCGCGACATGGCTGCCGGCGACCGGGCCGACAGCATCGGCGGTACGCAGCACGCCGGTGACCAGCCAGGGCTGGCGGCCGATCTCGGTGGTGTACCAGCCGGCCAGCGTCGCCAGCCAGCCGGACAGTGCCATCGGCACCATGACCAGCGCCAGCGGCTTAGGCAGGCTGTGGCGACGCTTGAGGAAGAAGGCCGCCGACCAGGAGACGACGAGCATCAACAGGCCGGTGCCGACCATGATGCGAAAGCCCCAGAACACCGGAAACACCGGAGGATGGTTGCCGGCATAATCGTTCAGCCCCGGTACGATGCCGCCGGCGCTGTGCCTGAGGATGAGGCTGGCGCCGTCGGGAATGGTGAGCTCGAACCTGTTCTCCTTGGCCGCTTCGTCGGGAAGCGCAAACAGCACCAGCGGCACGTTGGGACCGGTGTTCCAGTTGGCCTCCATGGCGGCGATCTTCTGCGGCTGATGTTCAAGCGTGTTGAGGCCGTGCTGGTCGCCGGCAAAGATCTGGATCGGGATCAGGATCGCGGCGGCGAAGACACCGGTGCGCAGCGCCTTCCACATCGATTCCGAGCGATCGCCGTAGAGATAGCGCAGCGCCGACAGGCCAGCGATCAGGAACGAGACGGTCAGCCCCGAAGCAAGCAGCATATGAACGAGCCGGTAGGGCATGGACGGATTGAAGACAACGGCCCACCAGTCGGTGGCGTGCGCAACACCATCGCGAATTTCGAAGCCGGCCGGCGTCTGCATCCACGAATTGAGGGCGATGATCCAGAAGGCGGACAGAGTGGTGCCGCCGGCTACCAGCACCGTCGCCAGCGTGTGGACGCGGTTTGAGACGCGGCGGAAGCCGAACAGCATGATGCCGAGGAACGCCGCCTCGAGGAAAAAGGCCGTCAGGATCTCGTAAGCCAGCAGCGGGCCGGCGATGTTGCCGACCGTCTCCATATAGCCCGGCCAGTTGGTGCCGAACTGAAAACTCATGGTGACGCCGGAAACCACGCCCATGGCGAAGGACAGCGCGAATACCTTAACCCAGGTGAAATAAGCGCGCATCCAGGCGGAGTCGCCTGTCGCGTTGTAGCGGAGCTTGAAGAACAGCAGCACCCAGCCGAGCGCGATGGTGATCGCCGGGAACAGGATGTGGAACGAGATGTTCGCGCCGAACTGTATGCGCGACAGGATGAGCGGGTCCATGGCGGCTCCAGCTGCTGCTTGTTTGTACAAGGATAGGCTTCATGCGCCGGGCGGTCAAAGCGGCGTCCCGCCGCGAGGCGGAACGCCGCAGTGCCGGTTAATCTGCTTTTGCGTGGAATTTTGCTGGACGACCAGGCGGGTGTTGCCTATTCCGGCGAACCTCGATGTCCAGAACTGTCAGGAGCGCCATTGACATCCGGATTTGCGCACCGACATTCAGCGGATTAAATCAACAACTCTGTTTCAAGCAGCCGTTTTCAGCCATGCAGCCGATCATCTCGATTTCCGGGGTCACGAAGACCTACGCCACCGGCTTCAAGGCGTTGAAGGAGATCAATCTCGATATCGTGCGCGGCGAGATATTTGCGCTGCTGGGGCCGAACGGCGCCGGCAAGACGACGCTGATCTCGATCGTCTGCGGCATCGTCAACCGCTCGTCGGGCACCGTCACGGTCGACGGCCATGACATCAACCGCGACTACCGCGCTGCGCGCGGCCTGATCGGGCTGGTGCCGCAGGAACTGACCATCGATGCCTTCGAGAGCGTGTGGGCGACGGTCAATTACAGCCGCGGCCTGTTCGGCAAGCCGGCGGACAAGGCGTTCGTCGAAAAAGTGCTGCGCGACCTGTCGCTCTGGGACAAGAAGGACGCCAAGGCGATCACGCTGTCCGGCGGCATGAAACGCCGGCTGATGATCGCCAAGGCGTTGTCGCACGAGCCGCGAATCCTGTTCCTCGACGAACCGACCGCCGGCGTCGATGTCGAGCTGCGCCAGGACATGTGGGCGATGGTGCGCCGGCTGCGCGAAGACGGCGTCACCATCATCCTGACCACGCACTACATCGAAGAAGCCGAGGCGATGGCCGATCGCGTCGGCGTCATCAACCGCGGCGAGATCGTGCTGGTCGAGGACAAGGCCGAGCTGATGCGAAAGCTTGGCCGCAAACGGCTTGTGCTGGAACTGCGCAGCCCGTTGGCCACCGTTCCCGATGCTTTTTCGCACTACGCGCTGGAGCTTTCGCCCGATGGCGGGCAGCTGACCTATACCTATGACAACCAGAGCGAACGGCCGGGCGTCGCCTCGCTGATCCGCGAGCTCGAGGCGGCCGGCATCCAGTTCCGCGACATCGATACGGAAAACAGCTCGCTCGAGGAGATCTTCGTCAATCTGGTGAGGAAACAGGCATGAACCCGCGCGCGGCCATGAACCTTCATGCGGTATGGGCGATTTATCGGGTGGAGATGGCGCGCGCCCTTCGCACTGTGCTGCAGAGCATCGTTTCGCCGGTCATTTCGACGTCGCTCTATTTCGTCGTCTTCGGCTCGGCCATCGGCTCGCGCATCACCGAGATCGACGGCATCAGCTACGGCGCCTTCATCGTGCCGGGGCTGATTATGCTGTCGCTGCTGACGCAGTCGATCTCCAACGCCTCCTTCGCCATCTACTTTCCGAAATTCGTCGGCTCGATCTACGAATTGCTGTCGGCGCCGGTGTCCTATCTGGAGATCGTCATCGCCTATGTCGGAGGTGCGGCGACAAAGTCGATCGTGCTTGGCCTGATCATTTTGGCGACGGCCTCGCTGTTCGTGCCGCTGACGATCGAGCATCCGTTCTGGATGCTCGCTTTCCTGGTGCTGACGGCCGTGACCTTCAGCCTGTTCGGCTTCATCATCGGCATCTGGGCAAGAAGCTTCGAGCAACTGCAGCTGGTGCCGCTGCTGATCATCACACCGCTGACCTTCCTCGGCGGCAGCTTCTATTCGATCAACATGCTGCCCGGCATCTGGCGCACGGTGACGCTGTTCAACCCGGTGGTCTACCTGGTTAGCGGCTTCCGCTGGAGCTTCTACGGCAAATCCGACGTTTCGGTCGGCGTCAGCCTCGGCATGACGGTGGTCTTCCTGCTTGTCTGCATAGCGATCGTCGCCTGGATCTTCAGAACCGGCTACCGGCTGCGCAACTGATCGATTGGCCTTGCCAAGCAAAGCAGCCTTATCGATCAACGGAAACAGCACTGAGTGCAGCCCCTGCAACGATAGCCCCTTGACCTTCATGTTTTGTTATATATCATGTTATGATTTATCGCGAGGCGGATTGGCCTATGGAAGACGTCATACGATCGCTTGGCTTCCTGTGCCTGGGCAGCAGGATGAAGCGTATAGGCGAGCAACTGCAAGCGGAGGCGCAGCGCCTTCTCGACCGGCTGGATGTTCCGGTTCAGGCGAGCCAGTACCCACTGCTGGCCGCGCTCGACAGGCTAGGCCCCCTGCCTGTCGGGGAACTGGCGCAATCCCTTGGCATCGCGCAGCCAGGCGTAACGCGAAGCGTCTCGCTTCTCGCCGAGTTGGGATTGCTCGAGGTCAGTCCGTCGATCGATGACCAGCGGCGCAGGATCGTCTCCCTCACCAGGGACGGCCGGCGGCTGGTCGATGTCGCAAAGCGCGAGGTCTGGCCGCGCATCGAGAACGCCGTCGCGGATCTGTGCGCGGATCTTTCGGGGCCGCTTCTCGATCAGTTGGCCGCCATCGAGGACGGCCTCGCCGCGGCTCCTCTCGACCGTCGTGCACCAAAACCGAGAGATGCCGTGCAATGAAACACCTGCTTGACCGCCCGATCTGGAGCGCGCTTCAGACGCGACATCAGGCCTTCGCGCAAGGTGGCAACCTCGCCAGGCGATATCGGCCGTCGATTGTTCCTTTCGCCGCCACTGGCGCGGACGACGCGGAAAGCCTGCGGGCGCTCGAAAAGCTTGTCTCCCCGGGCGAGAGTGTGATCCTGCTTCAAGCGGAAGCCATTGCTCTGCCCACGGGGCTTTCCGCGACTTCGACCGCGGCCGGGGTTCAGATGATTGCCGAGCAGCCATTGCAGATCGTGTCCGACGGGCGCGTGCAACGTCTGACGCGAGACGACGCCGCTGAGATGCTGGCTCTGGCGTTGGTCACCAAGCCTGGCCCATTCACGCTCGAAGCCTTGAGCCTGGGCGATTTTTGGGGTGTGAAAATCGAGGGCAGACTTGCAGCAATGGCCGGCGAGCGCATGAAGCAACCTGGCTATACCGAACTCAGCGGAGTGTGCTCACATCCGAAATTTCGCGGCGGTGGCCTGGGCAAGCTGTTGTCCATATTCGTGGCAAACCGGATAGTGGCGCGCGACGAAATTCCCTATCTCCACGCTTATGCCAGCAACGCCACGGCCATTAGACTTTACGAGTCCATTGGCTTCAGGTTGCGAAGCACAATGAATGTGGCCGTGGTTCAGCGCACCGAATGATTCGTCGGCGCATAATGCGTAGCATGGATGCATCCCGCATCGGGAAAGGAAGGATTTCGTATCGCCGAAATCCTTCCTTGAGACTGCAAGACCTTGCTGCGTGTCAGACCGCGATCTTGCCACCACCTTGCCTGGTGATGGCAACGACCGCCGGCCGCACCGGCATGTCCGGCTTGAAGTCGGGCCAGCGGGTCGACAAATCCTCATAGTAGGACGGACGGCCGAAAGCCTCCCAGTCCTCGCCACCGTCGCCTGGATGCTGGACGGCAACGAAAGCGGTCTGGTCGTCCGGCGCAAACAGGGGACCACACATTTCGGCGCCGATCGGCACGCGGAAGAACAGTTTTGAGGTCGCCCGCGCCGGCCCTTCCGTATCGACCGCCCACAGACCGTCGGTGCGGCCAGTGGCCTTCGGACCCTGACCGTCGGTGGCGACCCAGAGGCGGCCGGTCGAATCAACCGCGCAATTGTCCGGCATGCCGAACCAGCCATTGGCCGTGGTTGCGGTCGAGAAGGTGGCGCCGACTGCCGCAACCGAGGGCTCACCGCATTTCAAGAGCACCTCCCACTTGCCCTTGGTGGCGGCAAAATCGCCACCGTCCTCGACGATCTCGATGATGTGGCCAAAGGCATTTTCGGCACGCGGGTTGGCGGCGTCGACCTGATCGGCCTTGCGCTTCGAATTGTTGGTCAGCATGACATAGACCTTGCCGTTGGCGGCATTGGGCTGGATGTCTTCAGGGCGGTCCATCTTGGTGGCGCCGAGCAGGTCGGCGGCGCGGCGCGTCTCGATCAGCACGTCGGCCTGGCTGGCAAAGCCGTTCTCCGCCGTCAGCGGCCCTTGGCCGAAGACGATCGGCAGCCATTCGACCGAACCGTCGTCGGCAAACTTGGCGACATGCAAGGTGCCGTCGTCGAGCAAATCCATATTGGCGGCGCGGTCGTCCGGATTGAACTTGCCTGTGGTGACGAACTTATAGACATAGTCGAAGCGCTCGTCGTCGCCGAGGTAGAAGACGACACGGCCATCCTTGGCGACGATCGATTCGGCGCCCTCATGCTTGAAGCGGCCCATTGCGGTGCGCTTCTTCGGCACCGAAGTCGGATCCTGGACGTCGACCTCGACGATCCAGCCAAAGCGGTTCGGCTCGTTCGGCTCTTTGCCGATGTCGAAACGGTCGTAATGCGCTGCCCATTCATAAGCACCTTCGGGAATGCCGAGCCGCTTGTAATTGGCCGCTTCCTTGTGGCCTTGCGGCAGCTCGCCCGAGAAATAGCCGTGGATGTTCTCCTCGGCCATGACATAGGTGCCCCACGGCGTGACGCCGCCGGCACAATTGTTGACGGTGCCGACGACTTTCGTGCCGGTCGGGTCGGCGCTGGTCTTGACGCGGTCGTGGCCGGCGACGGGGCCGGACAGCGCGATCTCGGTGTTGGAGGTGATGCGGCGGTTGAGCTTGCCGTCGCGAACGACCTGCCATTTGCCGGCTTCCTTGCGGATCTCGACAATGGTGCCGCCATGCGCGGCCATCTCGACGTCGACTTGTTCCTTGCTGAGAGGCGCCTGCTTGGCTTTGCCATCGACGATGGTGACGAGGCCCGGAAACATCAGGTGCGGATTGGTGTATTCGTGGTTGACCACCAGCAGGCCGTGCTCGGCCGAGCCGTCGATCGGGATATAACCGACATAGTCATTGTTGTAGCCGAATTGTCTGGCCTGGGCTTCCGCCGACTGTTTTGTCGGATCGAATTCCGGCGAATCGGCGAACAGCGGATCGCCCCAGCGCAGCAGCACGTCGGCGTCATAACCGGGTGCAACGTGATGCTTGTCGTCGATGCCGGCCTCGAGCTCGTCGAAAGCGAAGGCGGAGCCTTCGGCGGCGCGGGCGTTGTCGGCGGTGATCAGCGCCAGCGGGCTGACGGTAGCGGCTATGGCCGAGACGGCAAGCGAGCCGTTGAGGAAGCCGCGGCGCGAGAACCGCGCGGCGATGATCTCACCCATGGTGCGGTTGTCGCTGGGATTGGCTCCTGGCCCATCGTTTTCCTCGAGCAGGCTGGTGCGGAAATGGGCGTCAGGGGTGCGATGTTCGGTCATAGGGGCCTGCCTCTGGCTGGATGGATTGCTGGAGCGTGTTGCCTGGCCAATCCGGTATCGCCGGCAGGTCACAGTTTGATGACATGCCGGCTAATTGCCATCTGCGATTTCGTGCCCAACATCAGCCCCGCTTGACCGCGACCGGCGCTTCGGAAACAAGAGCTGCGGCAGGCGCGCAAGGACCGCATCGGGAGGAGCAAAAAGTGAGTTTCTGGGGACTTGGGCAGCTCTGCATTTCGACAGTGATCTTCCTGCTTGCGGCGACGGCGGCGAAGCAATGGGGACTGGCGCCGAGCTTTGGCAAGATCGTGCTGACGTTGGCGCTCTATTCGCTCGGCAATCTGATCATGCTGAGGCTGATCCGTGAATTCGGCATGTCGGTGTCGTTCAGCCTGTCAGCGGTGATCCAGCTGGTGTCGGTGAATGTGGTGGCGCTGGTCTTCTTCGGCGAGCGCGTCAATGCCTTGCAGGCGACCGGCATCATGCTTGCCATCGCAGCTGTGGCGCTGATCACGCTCGGACCCTATCTGCAAAGGCTGTAACTGCGATCGGGCCGATGAAGAAGACCGCAAGCAGACTGCGCAACTGGCTGGAGTTCCCGGTTCTGCTGGCCGGGCTGATCATTGCCGGCGGGCTGTGGGGGTTCGAGGAGCTAATGGAGATGGCGCGGGCCACTACGCCGCATGCCTTCGATACCGAAATCCTGCTTGCCTTCCGCAAGGCCGGCCAACCCGACAATCCGATCGGACCGGCGTGGCTGGAAGGAGCGATGCGCGACATCACCAGCCTCGGCAGCGCCAGCGTGTTGGTGCTGATCACGGCAGCAATGATCGTCTATCTGCTCCTCATCCGCAGGCCAGGCGCGGCGCTTCTCATGTTCATCGCGGTAGCGGGCGGCCAGGTCCTGTCAAGCGTGCTCAAGTTCGATATAGATCGGCCGCGCCCCGATCTGGTCTCGCATCTCGCCGACGTGGCATCACTTTCGTTTCCGAGCGGCCACGCCATGCTGTCGGCGGTGACATATTTGACGCTGGGCAGCATGGCGGCGCGGTTTTTGCCCGGGCGGACAACGAAGATCTATGTGCTCGGTCTGGCGGTGCTGACGACGGTGGTGGTCGGCATCAGCCGCATCTATCTCGGCGTCCACTGGCCCTCCGACGTATTGGCCGGCTGGTGCGCCGGCTTTGCCTGGGCGATGCTGTGCTGGCTTGCGGCCCGGTTCCTGCAGCGATGGCTCGGGCGGGCCGGCGGCACCTGACTCATGTCAGTCGATTTGCGGTCAAATCAGCCTGTTGATCAGGCCATGACCGCAGCCTGCCAGCAGGAAAACCATCGACAGCAAGGCTGTCGAGGTCGCCAACGCATTGAATATCTTCACCTGCTCATCCTTTTTGAGTCGTTGCCTGTGAAATCGGGATCGCAATGGATGTCCCGCCAAACGATGCCGAAATTGTAGCATGCTAGCGCATCGGCTGGCAAAGAGTGCTGCATGTTTCACATATGCAAGATGATGCTTGAACCATCATAATGAAGGTATTACACGTGATATCGCAGACTCAGACGGGGGTTATGGCCGATGATCACTGCCGCGCAGATGCGTGCCGCGAGGGCGCTGGCCGGCATCGATCAGAAGACGCTCGCCGAGCGCGCCGGGGTTTCGCTTCCAACCATTCAGCGCATGGAAGCGAGCGACGGCGTGGTCCGGGGCGTGGTCGATACGCTGATGAAGGTCATCCAGGCCCTTGAAGAGGCCGGGGTCGAGCTGATCGGCGACAACCAGGCGAGCGAGCGTGGCGGCAGGGGCGTTCGCCTCAAGCCTGTCACGCCGCAGAACCCGCAAGGCTGACGGTACTGCCGCATCGCCGAAAATCGAAATCGATTTTCGGATAGTCCAATGCGCGGTTCAAAAGTGTTGGAGCGTACCTGTGCGTCGATTTGGACGCACGCCGCTCCAAGTCGCGACGGCGACCGCCGACAGTCCTGCCGACGATCCCGCCGCCTCCTTGGTTTCATGGGGAAGGCACTCGATGGATCAGACCCGGCGGGCAGTGCATCAACCGGCACGGCCGACATTTTCCGAACTGTTCACGCCGAAGCTGGTGACGGTGCTGCGCGAGGGCTATACGCTCGCGCACTTCAAGGCGGATGCCATCGCCGGGCTGACTGTCGCCATCGTGGCGCTGCCGCTGTCGATGGCAATTGCCATTGCTTCAGGCGTGACGCCGGAGCGCGGGCTCTACACCTCGATCATTGGCGGCTTCCTGGTCTCGGCGCTTGGCGGCAGCCGTTTCCAGATCGGCGGCCCGGCCGGCGCCTTCATTGTGCTGGTGGCTGCGACGGTGGCGCGAGTTGGCGTCGACGGCTTGCTGCTGGCGACGATGATGGCCGGCCTGTTCCTGCTTGCCATCGGCTATCTCGGGCTTGGCACCTACATCAAGTTCATCCCGTATCCGGTGACCGTCGGCTTCACCGCCGGCATCGCCGTCATCATCTTCTCCGGCCAGATCGTCGAACTCTTCGGGCTGAAGCTCGCCGGCAAGGAACCGGGGCCGCTGGTGCCCAAGCTGATGGCCATCGGCGAGGCGGCCGGAACGATCAACCTCGCCGCAACCGCGGTGGCGGCACTGACCATCATCACCATTGCGCTGTTGAAGCGGTTTCGGCCGAAGTGGCCGGCCATGCTGATTGCCATCGGGCTGGCATCACTCGTCGTGGCATTGCTCGCCATGCCGGCCGAAACGATCGGCACGCGCTTCGGCGGCATCCCGCGCAGCCTGCAATGGCCGGCCTTCCCGCCGCTCAGCCTCGACAGGATAATCGACGTGCTGCCGGACGCCATCGCCTTTGCGCTGCTCGGGGCGATCGAATCGCTGCTGTCGGCCGTCGTCGCTGACGGCATGACCGGAAGGCGGCATCGCTCCAATTGCGAGTTGGTGGCGCAGGGCTTCGCCAATATCGCCTCCGCCTTGTTCGGCGGTATCTGCACCACCGGCACCATTGCCCGCACCGCGACCAATGTACGGGCCGGCGCGCATGGACCGGTCTCAGGCATGATGCACTCGGCCATCCTGCTTGCCCTGATGCTGGTGGCGGCACCGCTGGCCAGCTATATCCCGCTTGCAGCACTTGCCGGCGTGCTGGCGGTGGTGTGCTGGAACATGTTCGAGAAACAGGCCTTCGCCACCTTGCTGCGCGCCTCGCGCGGCGATGCGCTGGTACTGATGGCGACGTTCCTGATCGTCATCTTCCGCGACCTGACTGAAGGCATCGTCGTCGGTTTTGCGCTGGGCTCAATCCTGTTCATCGACCGCATGGCCAAGAGCATCGCGGTGGAGGCGGACCATCAATCCTTGGTGCAGGAAGACGTCGCCGACCGCGCCAGCGCTTATGATTCCAGCGAGGCGAGCGATGCCGATACTGTCGTCTACCGGATATCGGGCGCCTTCTTCTTCGGCGCCGCCTCGACCGTCGGCACGGTGCTGGACCGCATCGCCGACCAGCGCAGGAACTTCATCCTCGATTGTTCGGCGGTGCCGTTCTTCGATTCGACGGCGGCCAATGTCATCGAGGGCGCGGCCCACAAGGCCAGCCGCGCCGGCGTTCGCTTCATTATATTAGGCGCTTCACCGCAGATACGCCGCATGCTGATCAACCACGGCGTCAAGCGGCCGCTGGTGACTTATGCCGCCTCGATCACGGATGCGCGGGCGCAGCTGAAGAAAGCCGCGCCCGCCGCCTGAGCCGATGGCTGGCTTAGTCGAGGCCTAATGCCGCGATCTCGCCGTCGTTCATCAGCGGCACGAAGATTGTCGACTTGCCGTCGGTGCCGATGTCGGCGCTGCCCGGCTTGAACGTCGCAACCGCTTGCGGCGTGCCGCCGGCTTTGTAGCTGTAGAGCGTGCCGGTCATATACGCGGTGGCGTAAACGCTGCCGCCGATGGCGACGACGCCATCGAGGTTAGCGAACTTTTCTGCGCCGGGCAGTGACGCAATTGCCTTGGTGGCGAGATCGACCGAGAGCAGGCCGCCCGGCTCCGCGGTGCTGAAATCGGGCTTGATGCCCTTGCCCCAGGAAGCGACGATCAGCCGGCCGCCATCGGCGAAGATGCCATTCGGCGAAGCAAGCGCCGCATCCCTGACGAACAGTTCGGGCCGGTCGCCGTCGATGCGATAGATCGTATCGGCAAGCATATCTGTGACGTAGACCTTGCCGGACGCGTCGGCGGTCACGTCGTTGAGGAAGACCGCGTTCGGCAAGTCGATCGTCGATGTTAGCTTGCCGCTTGCGAGATCGACGACGCGCACATGGGTGAGGTCGGCGACGTAGAGTTTGCCGTCGGCAATCGCCATGCCCTTGGGCGCGTCCATGCCGTCGGTCCAATGTTGCGTAACCATCTTGCCGTCCACAGACAGGACCGACAGGTATCCATTGCCGTCGGCGTCGCCGGGATTGCCAACGATATTGGAGATGATGATGCGTTTGCCGGCGGCATCGAACAGCGCCGATTCCGGTTGCTCAAGCCCGGTAGCGCGCCAGAGTTCGGCCGCCTGAACTGCCGGCGCGGCGGCGATGCCGACCAGAGCGAGAAGTATCGAGGTGAAGAGGCTCTTCATGGCTAGTCTCCTGTAATGGAATGGGGGAGAGCTAGGCTTTTCGATACTTTTCGGGAAGATGTATCGGGACTAGTACCGAAGGCTGATACCAAATCGCGTAAAAGAGGTGCATCCCATGAACGGCCCGATCTTCGAAGCGCTGAAGCGGACGCTTAAGGCCAAGGGCGTGACCTACCGTGTCCTTGCCGAGCGGATGGGCGTTTCCGAGCCGACGGTGAAGCGCATCTTCCATGAGCGCAACTGCAAGCTCGACCGGCTGATCGAGATCTGCGATGCCGCCGGCGTGGAGTTGGAGAACGTGCTCGGCTCGATGAACAGGGGACCGGGACCTGCCAACCGGATCGCGCCGGAGATCGAGCGCAGGCTCGCCGGGCGGCCGGCACTGCTGTTCGTATTCGTCATGCTTTCCGAGAAATTCACGCCAGAAGGCATCATGCGCTCACAAGGGTTGAGCGAGGCTTCGATGTTCCTCTATCTGCGCGACCTCGAGGAACTCGGCCTAGTCGCGCTTGGTGGCGGCCTGTCGGCAAGGCTGCTGGTCGAGGCGCCGATCCAGTGGAATTTCGACGGGCCATTGCGGCCGCTGTTCGAGATGACCAACAAGAATTTCATCGGCTGGGCCATCACCCATCTTGAGCGCGAGGCGACATTCGTCAGCTTCTCCAGGCGGATGCGGCCGGAAACGGCGGAAATGGTCAGGCGCGAGGCGGAGGAATTGGCGGAGCGCGCCAAATTGCTTGCTCATCACGACCAGCACACGACGCCCGAAGACGGGCTGGTCGGCTACAAATGGACGTTTGCGTTCGGCGCAACGCCGTTCCCGGTGATCATGCCGATCGGGCCACATCCGCGCGACGCAGGCGCGCGGACGGACAATCGAGTTGCGGCCGCCGCAAACGGACGACGTCTGCCGGCCTAGGTCAAATCACGGAACGACTGAGGTCGGATTCTTGGGTTTAGGCTGCTGTCCTCCACAGACGCCTTGTAAGCCGCGAACACTAGGCAAGCGGCGCCTATAAATTGGGTGACCGTGCCGATGTGCATGGACATCGGCTTGCGTAGGGTGAGCCTGTGATTATCCAGGCTGCTTTGCAGTCCGGGGCCGGCGTCAGGAGGTGCGCACGGGACACCGGCCAGTAATTTATGCATCGCTTCGCAGGTTACGGGAGCACGTCGCGAAGCCGTCGCATTCGTTGACCGCAATGCAAACCTGAACGCTCTTTCGTGGCGTTGTTTCTTCATCACGGCGGTGTCTCCCAAATTGATGGCGCTGCCGATCAAGGAGGTCGTGACCATGAGCGCGCTCTTAAGGGCATGCTTGCCTTGCGTCCTAAGCGTGATCCTGGCGGCGACACTTGCCGCGTCCGCGGACGAGCCGGAGCTTAGAGGACCCAATGCCGATCCAGGCTCAGGATTGCCGCCGTTGGTCCTGCCTTATATCGAATTGCTCAGCGCACCCGGTGTAGTAGCATCAGCGACGCTTGCCGCGCCCGCGGGCGACTCGGAGCTTATGGGACCCGATCCCGCCCGGCCCGGCATCCAATTGCCCGGCGCACCTGGTGCTCTTGCTCCCATGAAGATGTCTGACCGCTCGCAGCCGGCCGCGCTAATGGCAATAGCGGTATGGCTTTCGTCTGAACTCGGCCTTCCGTCGATCGAAGAGCCCCCGGCGGTAAGCTTCGTACCTGCGCGCAGGATGGCAGGTTTGCGGTTTCGCGACGTGGCGGCGGATCGCTGGAACAGCAGCCCCAATTTTGCCAGTCCGGACAATGTTGGCAAGCAGCCCACTGTTATTGCTATCTACGATGACGAAGCACGGACTATCTTCTTGCCGGAGGGCTGGACAGGCGGCACCCCGGCGGAGCTGTCGGTACTTGTGCATGAGTTGGTCCATCACGTCCAAACCGTGGCCGGGCTGAAGTTTGCATGCGCGGAAGAACGCGAGAAGGCGGCCTTTGAGGCGCAAGAGCGGTGGCTTGCCTTGTTCGGCAGCGACCTTCTGAAGGAATTTGAGCTCGATCCTTTCACGCTGTTGGTTCGCACGAACTGCCTGTATTGATGCTGAAGCCGCTTCGGGGGCAGCCAGTCTGACTGAGCTTCTTACCCCAGAGTATCGGCCGCAAAACCGGTTCTCGGAGGCCCCATGCTCAAACCACAAGATCGAGCGGCTATCCGGCGGTCTTCGTCTCCGGAGCGGCCGCGACCGCCTTGTCATCCCAGACCATCTGCCGGTAGTCGAAGCCGTATTCCAGCGTCGGCTTGACGATGCGGAAATAGGGCGACAGGTCGAAGTCGCGCGGCGTGTAGAGCGAATGATGGCGGATGTGCAGGATTTCCTTGCGCGAATAGCTCGACTGGGCCGAGGCACGGCCGGGCGCGGGTAATCTCGGGTAGGATCGGGTAGCGGATCTGGCCGTAAGCCTCGGCGATCAGCGACGAGCAGATGGCGCGCGTCGGGTCGCCGGAACCGAAAGCCAGCATGCGGCGGCGCCAGCGCACCGGCACCGGCGGCGTCGGCAAGAAGTAGCGCAGCATGTCGAATATGTTCTTGAGATCGTATCTGAGACCCAGCCTGCCGATCATGAAGGCGACGACCGCTTCGCGATCGTCGGGAGCCAGGCCGCTCGCCCGGCAGATGCGGGTGTTGTAGCTGCGGTAGCGCGACAGCGGCACGGCGATGCAGCCATCGCCGAGCGTGACCTCGATCAGGCGCCGCCGTTCCGACCCGTCCTCGGGCTCCGGCAATGCATCGCCGACATAAAAGGCGGCATGCGACCAGGTCGACTGGGTGAGGTATTTGATCGCCGCCGAGATCTTCTGGTTGCCTTCGATGAGCAGGATGTCGCCGGGCTCGAGCGTGCGGCGTAGCGTTTCGGCGTCCGACGGCGTGTAAGGCTCGTAGCCGGACGATTCCTCCTGCAGCCGGCCGGCAAGCCAGCGGCCAAGTCGGTCCAGAAGCGTGTCGCCGGGCTCGGTCATGCCAGACGGCGATTACCACAGGGCGACAAATTAGACCATGATCAGCCCACGCCAGGCGCGCCGGCGTCTTCGTGCGGTACCGCTATGAGATCCTCGCGCACCTTACGGGCGAGCTTCCTCGTCGAGCGCTTCGGACTGTCGCCGAAAAGCTCGGCCGCCTCGGCGAGGCAGGTTTTTTTCAGGCCCTTTTCCGAGCGCTTCAGCAGCTTGCCAAGCAACCGCGTCTCCTCAGCGGGGCCAAGCGGCTGGTCCTCGGCATCGAGAAGCGCGCGCATGACGAGCACATCGTGCAGTTCGCCGAGCCGCTCGCCCAGTTCGTCGACGGCCTTGCGCCGCGTCTTGATCGGCGTCGGCCACAGCCTGCCGAGCAGCGACAGATGCATGCCATGCCTCTTGGCCGCCTTGCGCAGATCGTGAAAATCATCGGCCGCGCCGCGCGAAGCGGCCTTGTCCAGCGCTTTCCTGGCGCGGCGCAAAGTGATGCGCGCGCCTTCGGCGAGCACGTCGGCAGCCTGCTCCGGCTGGTCGGGCAAAGCGAGCTTGTCGATGCGGACGACACCTTCCTCGCAAGCGGCAACCGCCGCGCCTATCGCAGCGTCGAGGCCCGCTCCGACATGCAGCTCATGCTGGCGCGCGACGAGCCTGTCGCGGACGGCACCGAGACCGCCGCCGGCACTTTGCTCGGGAAAGCTTGCCGCCAGCCGGTCGATTGTTTCGACCAGCGCAGTCGCCTCACGCGGACCGGCAAGCAGGGCCGCCACCTGGCGGTAGCACTGATTCTCGGTCACGCAGAATGTTTCGTCCCCGGAACGAACTAGGCGCAGTAAAGCGCGGACGTTTTTCAACCGCTTGCGGCACTTGTGCAGCGCCTGTTCGGGCCTGTCATGCGCCGCGTCCAGATGAACGAGCGCCCTGCCGATCTCCTCGGCGAGGATGCGCCTGACCTCGCCGGTCAGCGACATGCGCGGATCGATACGAAAGCTCATGCGACGATCTCCGGAATCCCCCCAAGGGCGAGCGACGCGTTGTAAAATCTCGGCTCGCCGGTGACTTCGCGGCCGAGCCAATCTGGCAGCATTTCGTCCGGTACATCCTCCTGCGTCTCGAGCTCGGCGATCACCAACCCCGCAAGCGTCCCGCCGAAGACATCGACTTCGTAGAGATAGCCGCGGTGTCTAACATGGTGGCGTGTCTTCTCGATGACACGTCCGATGGCAAAGGCCTGCATCTCTTGCGCCTCCGCCAAAGGCACCGGATATTCGAATTCATCGCGCTCGCGGGCCTGGCTGCCGAACTTGAGCGTCAGCTTGGCAGCGGCATCATTGCTGATGCGCACACGCACCGTGCGGGTAGGCTCGGCGACAAGATAGAATTGACGGATATGAATGTCCGCCTTGACCATTCCCCGCCATTCCTCACCTGAGACCAGGAATTTACGCTCGATTTCCTTGCCCATGGCGAGGCACTAAAGCGCGCACGGCCAGAGTTGGCAAGCCGCTTGACCGCAGTTGACTTTAATCATTCGATTGATTAAAGTATAGACCATGATCAAATCGCCCAGTGCCAGCGGCCTTCCTCATGAAGCGCCCAAGACTGCCGCGGATATGACGCGGACGGCCCTCGTGCGCGCGGCGCTGAAGCTGTTCGGACGCCAGGGTTTCGACGGCACGTCGACGCGCCAGATCGCGGCTGAGGCCAAGGCCAATATCGGCTCGATCGCCTATCATTTCGGCGGCAAGGAAGGGCTCCGCAACGCGGCGGCCGACTACATCGTAGACACCATCCAGACCATTGCGGGCCAGGCGATCGGCAATCTGCAAGCGCCGCCCGCGGCATTGGCGGACACCGAGGCCGCGCGGGCACATTTAGCCGTCGCACTGGAGCGGATGGTCGCCTTCATCGCGGCAAGGCCGGAAGCCGGCGAGATTGTACAGTTCGTCCTGCGTGAGCTGTCGCATCCAACCGCCGCGCTCGACCGTATCTATGACGGCGTGTTCGAACCGGCGCATCACCGGCTCTGCCTGATCTGGGAACAGTCGACGGGCGAGCCGGCCGAGAGCGAGCGCACTAAACTCACCGTATTCACGCTGATTGGCCAGGTCGTCTATTTCCGCATCGGCCGCGAGGCGGTTATGCGCCGGATGGGCTGGCGCGAGATCGGCGATGACGAGGCCGGCAAGATCGCGGCAACAGTAACCGACAATCTCAGCGCGATTTTAGCTCGGCGCGATTTGGCTGTCCGGAAGGATCGTGGATCATGAGCCTGCTCTGTTCTTTGCCGCTTGCCGCCCAGCTTTTCAGCGCCTGCGCGCCGGCAGCACCGCTCGCCGTCGGCTACGTCGAGGGCGATTATGTGCTGCTGGCGCCGATCGAGGTGGCCCAGGTCGAGACGATTGCGGTCAAGCGCGGCGACCGCGTAGCGCCCGGCACGCCGGTGGTGACGCTGGAAAACGCCGACGCCAAGATCGCCATCGCGCAGGCCGAGGCGGCCCTCGCGCAGGCCCAGGCGCAACTTGCCGACCTGCAGGTCGGCAAGCGGCCGGAAGAGATTGCAGTGCTCAGGGCGCAGGTCGACATGGCCAAAGCGCAGGCCGCCGACGCCAAACGCAGATACAGCCGCGCCAGCGATCTGTTCAAACGCGGCACCGGCACGCAGGCCGATTATGATACGGCTTCCGCGGCGCTGGAGACGGCCAACGCGCAGGTCGGCCAGGCGGAAGCCAATCTCGCTGTCGGCGGCCTGCCGGCACGGCCGGAGACGATCAAGGCCGCCGACAATCAGGTCAGGCAGGCGCAATCGGCGCTGGAGCAAGCGCAATGGCGACTGTCGAAGCGTGTGCTCACGGCGCCCTCGCCCGGCAGGGTCAACGATGTCATCCGCTATCCCGGCGATACAGCCGGGCCGACCGCGCCGGTCATCTCCATACTGCCGGACGGCGCAGTGAAGCTCAGCGTCTATGTGCCGGAAAGCGCGTTCTCCTCGGTCGAGGTCGGCACGCTGCTCAACGTCCATTGCGATGGTTGCGGATCGGGCGTGAAGGCACGCGTCAGCTATGTGTCGCCGGATCCGGAATTCACGCCGCCGGTGATCTACTCGCTCGAGACCCGGCAAAAGCTGGTCTATCTGGTCGAAGCGCGGCCGGAAGGCGACGCCAGCGCATTGCAGCCCGGGCAGATCGTCGACGTCGATCTGGCGGACATCGGAAAATGAACGTCATCGACGTGCACGGCCTGGTCAAACGCTTCGGCGACAAGACTGTCGTCGACCATGTGACGATGACCGTGGCCGAGGGCGAGATCGTCGGCTTCCTCGGGCCGAACGGCTCGGGCAAAACGACGACCATCCGCATCATGTGCGGCTTGCTGACGCCCGATGAGGGTGAAGGCACGGTTCTGGGCTTCAACATCCGCACCGACAGCCTGCGGATCAAGCGCGAAGTCGGCTACATGACGCAGAGATTCTCGTTCTACGAAGACCTCACCATCGGCGAGAATCTCGAATTCGTGGCACGGCTCTACCGGCTGAAGCCGCTCGACGAACATGTGGCCAAGACGCTTGAGGAGCTCGGCCTGACATCACGCAGAAACCAACTGGCCGGCACCTTGTCCGGCGGCTGGAAGCAGCGGCTGGCGCTGGCCGCCTGCATCATGCACAAGCCGAAACTGCTGCTGCTCGACGAACCGACGGCTGGCGTCGACCCGAAGGCGCGGCGCGAATTCTGGGACGAGATCCACCGGCTGGCGAGCGGCGGGCTGACCGTGCTGGTCTCCACCCATTACATGGACGAGGCCGAGCGCTGCCACCGCATCAGCTACATCTCCTATGGCAAGATGCTGGCCACCGGCACGGTTGAGGACGTGGTGAGGAATGCCGGGCTGACCACCTTCGTCCTGCAAGGGCCGCGGCTCGATCAGGTCGCTGCCGCACTTCATGGCCGCCCAGGCGTCGACCAGGTGGCGCCGTTCGGCGCGGCGCTGCATGTAGTCGGCTCCGACAGGACGGCGCTTCAGGCAGCGCTCGCCGACGTCGAGAAAGACCACAAGGGCGTCAGGGTCTCGCCCGGCGAGACCAGCCTGGAGGATGTGTTCATCCAGTTCATGTCCGGTTCGAAGGACAATATGGGATGAAGAACGGGATAAACAGCGTCTTTTCCTTCGCCAGGCTCGGTGCGCTGCTGATCAAGGAGTTCATCCAGATGCGGCGCGACCGCATCACCTTCGCCATGATGCTGGGCGTGCCGCTGATGCAGCTGGTGCTGTTCGGCTATGCCATCAACAACGATCCGAAGAGCCTGCCGGCAGCGCTGGTGGCGATGAGCAGCGATCCTTACACGCGAGCCATGGTTTCGGCGCTGCAGACCACCGGCTATTACCGCTTCGACCATGTCGCGCAAAGTGCCGCCGAAGCCGAATTCCTGATGGCGCGCGGCGACGTTGCCTTCGTCGTCACCATTCCCGCCGATTTCGCCCGACGGGTCGAGCGTGGCGACAGCCCGCAGATCCTGATCGAGGCGGATGCGACCGACCCGGCCGTCGCCAGCGGCGCCATCTCGACGCTCGGCACCGTTGCCAACCAGGCGCTGCTCAGGGCGCGCGGCATGCAGGAGACAGCGGCCGAAGCTGCCCGGGGCCAGCTCCAGGTCGTAGTGCACCGGCGCTACAATCCGGAAGCCGTATCGCAATACAACATCGTGCCCGGCCTGCTCGGCGTCATCCTGCAGATGACGATGGTAATGATGACCTCGATCGCGCTGACGCGTGAGACCGAGCGCGGCACGATGGAGAACCTTCTGGCGATGCCGTCCAGCCCGCTCGAGATCATGCTGGGTAAGGTGCTGCCGTATCTGGCGGTCGGCGCCGTGCAGGTGCTGGTGGTGCTGGCGGCATCGAAGCTTCTGTTCGCCATCCCCTTCACCGGATCGATGTCGCTGCTGTTGACGGCCGTCCTGATCTTCGTGCTGGCGCTGGTGCTGCTCGGCTATACGATCTCGACGATTGCCCGCACGCAGATGCAGGCACTGCAGCTCACCTTCTTCTTCTTCCTGCCGTCGATCATGCTGTCCGGTTTCATGTTCCCCTATCGCGGCATGCCGGACTGGGCGCAGATTTTCGGCGAGGTGCTGCCGCTGACGCATTTCCTGCGCATCATCCGCGCGGTGATGCTGAAGGGCGCCGAGCTGCCGGCGGTGGCAACGGAGATCGGCTGGCTGGTGGTGTTCGTGGCGCTGTTCGCCGGCGTGGCGCTGGTGCGGTTCCGCCGGACGTTGGATTAGGGTCGAACTCGATCCGCTTGTGCAAATGACCGAGATTCACACCGGCTTGGCCTGACCCGGGACCGGCGCCAATTCAGGCGCATTGAGCCCTTCGAAGGGATCGCGCCAGGCGTCGATTTCTTCAAGCTGCCGATACCAGCGACCGACAGAAGGATAATCATCGAGCGGCAATCGGGCGACGTCGTTGAAGGGCAGAAACGTCGCCATTCGAAAGTCGGCATAGGAAACCGAACTTCCGACCAGCCAATCTCGCTCGGAAAGCTCGGCATCAAGTATTGCGGCGGCGGTGCTGAAGTCGCTCAGGCCCTCCTCAACCCGCGCCTGATCGATCGGGCCGAGCCCATAGCGCTGTTTGGTCCCGCGTTCGAAATGCACGACGTCGCAGGCTCTTGCGAAGTTCTCTTTGCCCCAACTCAGCCATCGGATCATCTCGGGCTCGTCGTCGCCGGTGCGCCAGAAATGCGAATGCGTGTCGCGTGAAAACCGGCAGGCTATGGCGTCGGCCTCCCAGAGGCTTTTTCCCAAGCCCACAAGGATAGGCAATGAAAGATTTGGATTGAGCGGCCGAAAGCGCTCGGCCTGCCCCGGAGCGAAGGGAGAGGCGAATTCGAACTCGACCTTGGCTTTGAGATACCGTGCCACCGCGACCGCGAGGCGAGGATTGGGATTGCGGCTGAAGAACAGTTTCATTGATCTCAGTCTTTGAAGGGTACCGGTTCGACCGGGCGCAACGGACGCTCAAGCACCTCGAATCGGCACATGACCTGGAACTGGTTGCTATCCTAGCCGGCAGCAATGATCTCGGCATAGGTGCTGAGATCGACATTGCCACCGGAGAGCACCACGGCAATGCATTTCCCGGCAAGGTCGATCTCGCCTGACGACAGCGCGGCCAAGCCGACGCAACCGCCAGGTTCGACGACCAGCTTCAGGCAAGCCATGGCATCGCGCATCGCCTGTGCCACCGCCTTGTCGGAAACGGTGATGGCGCCGGCGAGATTCTTGCGGTTGATCTCGAAAGTGATCGCGCCCGGCTCGGCGACGAGAAGGGCATCGCAGATCGAGGTGTGGCCGGGCGCGTTCGACACCCTGGCGCCTTTGATCAGCGAGCGGCGTGTGTCATCGAAATGCTCGGGTTCCACGGCCCAGACGGCGGTGCCCGGTGAGGCGTCCTTGACCGCGATCGAAATGCCGCTGCTCAAGCCGCCACCGCCGCAGGGAACGACTACCGCATCCAGGCTGACGCCAAGCGCGCTTGCTTGGCGCATCAATTCGAGGCCGATCGTGCCCTGGCCGGCGATGATGGCCGGATCGTCGTAGGGCGGCACCAGGACCATGCCCCTTTCCACGTAAGAACGGACGACGGCAGTGCGATCGTCGCGGACCCGGTCGAAGGTGATCACTTCCGCGCCCATCTTCCTGACATTGCCGACTTTCATCGCCGGCGCATCGGTGGGCATGGCGATGACGGCCTTGACGCCGAACATCGCCGCTGCGGCGGCAACGCCTTGCGCGTGATTACCCGACGAGAAGGCGACGACGCCGCCAGCGCGTTCTTCCGCCGAGAGCGAGGAGAGCTTGTTGTATGCACCGCGGAACTTGAAGGAGCCGGTGCGCTGCAACGTCTCGGGCTTGAACAGGATCCTGGCGCCGAAGCGCTTGTTCAGCTCCGGCGATTCGATCAGCGGCGTTTCGACGATCAGGCCGGACAATCGCGCTGCTGCGCTGCGGATATCGGCGATGCCGGGAGGGGTGGTCATGGCGAGGTCCTGCAAGAAATGAGACCGCCTATGGTGCACGGAAAGGGAGGCCGCGCACCAATGAAAAAATGTGACGGTTACAATTCGTCTTGCAGGCAGGAGAGGAGCGTGCCTGCCACCTGCCGCCTCCTCGTCTCTCCGCCATGCGGTCGTCGCTTCAATCGACAAATCGTTGCCGATTGACCGGCTTGGCCGCCGCTCCTCACCCCAACAGCGTCTTTTGCCGTTTGGGACCGCCCATCTTACGCCAGGTGTTGAAGCGGTGGGTGGCGGCGGCGAAGGAGATCTTCATCTGCTGGGCGACCGAATAGCGCGACTTGCCCTCGTCGAACAGGCGATAGCAGCACTCGACACCCTCCTCAGTCAACTTGCCATCGGGGGCCTTGTTGTGCGGATTGGCGGGATCGAATTTTTCGACCTGCTGCTCGACCAGGCCTTTCAGGCGCTGCAGATCCGCCTCGATGTTGGCGATCAGGTCGAGGACTGGTTTGGGATCAAACGGCTGCTGTTTTTCCGGCATCTGCGGGTTCCTTTCTCTTGGTTCAGATTCGGTTATATAAGTGAACGTTCACCGATAGCAAACGACGACCTGCTCGAGGTTTCGAAATCTGTAGCTTTTGAGCATGAGTGGAGCACGCACGATTGACCGGCGACGTGCAAGGTCATAGTTTAGAACTATTCTAAACTAGGGTGAATTTCTCATGCTTTCCCGCGTTTTCGGCCTCGGCCGCCGTTCCTTTGAATCGCTCTCGGAGCAGGAGATCCTGGCGCTCGCCATCTCCTCCGAGGAGGATGACGGGCGCATCTATCGCGCCTATGCCGACGGGCTGGCGGAAAGCTTTCCGCAATCGGCCAAAGTGTTCGAAGAGATGGCGGAGGAAGAGGACGGCCATCGCGATTCACTGATCGAGCTTTACCGCAAGCGTTTCGGCGAGCGGATACCGCTGATCCGGCGCGAACATGTGAAGGGTTATTACGAGCGCAAACCGGACTGGCTGGTGAGGCCGCTCGGCGTCGATCATGTGCGCAGCCAAGCCGAGGCCATGGAGCGGCAGGCCTACCTGTTCTATGTCGAGGCGGCCAAGCGCACAGGCGATGCGTCGACGCGAAAGCTGCTCGACGATCTGGCGATCGCAGAACAGGGCCACGAGACACTAGCGCAGCGGCTCGAACAAAAGCATGTGCCGGGCGCGGTCAAGGACGAAGAGGCGGCGGCCGAGCAGCGCCAGTTCATCCTGACCTACGTACAACCGGGGCTGGCGGGGCTGATGGATGGGTCGGTGTCAACACTGGCGCCGATCTTTGCCGCCGCCTTTGCCACGCACGACACGTTCCAGACCTTTCTGGTCGGGCTTGCTGCCTCGATCGGCGCCGGCATCTCGATGGGTTTCACCGAAGTGGCCTCCGACGACGGTAAGTTGTCGGGCCGCGGCTCGCCGGCAAAACGCGGTCTGACCGTCGGCGTCATGACAACGCTGGGCGGGCTCGGCCATGCGCTGCCCTATCTCATCCCGCTTTTCTGGACGGCGACCATTGTCGCCGCCGTGGTGGTTTTCTTCGAGCTGTGGGCGATCGCCTTCGTGCAGAACCGCTATATGCAGACGCCATTCTGGCGCGCCGCCTTCCAGGTGGTGCTGGGTGGCGCGCTGGTGTTTGCGGCAGGGGTGCTGATCGGGAATGCATAGCAGCCCCTATCCGTTCACCACCCGGCTGTCTGCTGGCGCCTCGGCGCGTTCGGTCAGGCCGTAGTCGCGCACGACGTGGGCGATGCGCAAACAATAGTCGGCAAAGATACCGCCGCGCCCGGCTTTCTGGGCCTGCCGATGTTCCTGCGTGTTGCGCCAGGCCTTCACCGCTTCCTCGTCGCGCCAGAAGGACAGCGACAGGATGCGGTTCGGATCGGCAAGGCTCTGGAAGCGCTCGATCGACAGGAAACCGTCGATGCCGTCGAGCAGCGGCCGCAGGTCGGCGGCGATGCCGAGGTAGGCTTCGCGCTTGCCCGCCGCCGGCTCGACCTCGAAGATGACGGCGATCATGGCTTCACCAAAGGACCATGCGGCGCGGAGGCCAGCTTGAGGAAGATGCGATCCTCCTTCAGGATGAATTTTTCCCGCCGGGCGAACTCGTAATTCGCCTTGCCGGCGGGATCGGCGGCGAGCCGGGCGCGGTAGACTTCGTAGGCCGCAAGACTGTCGATGTTCTAGGCGGCATAAGCCGTGGTGGCCGAGCCTTCGTGCGGCGCGAAATAGCCGATCAGATCGGCGCCGCAGCGCGGGATCGCCTGCCCCCAATTGCGGGCATATTCCTCGAACGCCGCCTTGCCGAACGGATCGATCTCGTAGCGGATGAAGCAGGTAATGGTCATTTTCGCCTCCTTGGCGGGTGGATGTTTCTTGCGACCACAGTTCGAGCCGGGTCGAAACGTTCCGAAGATCGATATGCTAGGCAATCCCTCGCTGATCATGCCTGCCAGAAGGATTTCGCGTATTCGCGACGGACGTCTTCGGGTGTCAGGCCAAGGTCACGCAGCAGATGATCGTCGATTTCGGCGAGATCGAGGCGCTGCGAATGACGGTCGTACCACCGCTTCAGGAGCCACAGCCGCAAGCGGCGCAAGACAATTAACGGGAACGGCCGGCGAGCAGGCGCGGCGCTGAGAATGGTCCTTGCAGGCATCGTCGTCTCCTTGATTTGCATCGAGATTAATGCTTGTCTGACGAGGATGCTTCGATGAGGAACGAACTATGCGCGAAGGCCCTGACATAGCCCGCATTGCCAGCCTGGTCGGCGATCCGGCGCGGGCAAACATGCTGTCCGCACTGATGGGCGGCACAGCACTGACGGCGAGCGAACTGGCACTCGAAGCCGGCGTGTCGCTTCCGACAGCGAGCTCCCATCTATCGAAGCTGATGGAAGGCGGGCTGCTGACGCTGGCGAGCCAGGGACGGCACCGCTATTACGGCCTCGCCGGCCCGCAGGTGGCAGGAATGATCGAAGCCATCACCGGCGTCGCTGCTGCTGTCGGGCCGCAGAGGGTGCGACCCGGCCCTCGCGACGCGGCCATGCGCGTGGCGCGGGTCTGCTACGACCACCTCGCCGGCGAGCAGGCGGTGGCGATGCTGGACCGTCTTGTCGCTCGACAAGTGCTCCTGCGCGACGACAAGGAGATCCAGCTTGGGCCGTCGGCCGCCTCGCATTTCGCCGCGATCGGCATCGACATCCATACCAAAGCGCGGCGACCGGTGTGCCGGGCGTGCCTCGACTGGAGCGTGCGGCGTTCGCACCTTGCCGGCACGCTGGGCGCCGCCATTCTCGACAAGATCCTCGCCGAGAAATGGGCGCGGCGCGAGAAGGACAGCCGTGCCGTGATCTTTTCACCGGCAGGCAAGCAGGCCTTCGAGAACACGTTTCTCGCCTGACAGATCGCTTCGACGCGCTAGTACGCATTCGTCGTTTCACGGAAACGCCGAACCGCTCTGTCTTTTTGTTTTGACGCAATTCCGGGCGGAAAACCTTTTCATACTTTTCCTGGAATTGCTTTAAAGCGCGTCGCGTTCGACCGGCCTCATGCGATGCGCTTTAGGTCCTTGTTTTGATGCATGTCGTTATCGCAAAACCGCTGCACACTTTTGCGCGACATGCACTAGTCGCGCTTGAGCAGCTTGGCCTGCTTGAAAAAATCCGCCCAGGGGTCGGCTTGCCCGAGCCGCTTCAGCGTCGTCTTGTCGCCGATCGGAAAGGCGTTGGGCGGCAATCCGGCCTCGATCTCCGCCCAGGTCACCGGCATCGATACCGTGGCGCCCTTTTTGGCGCGCGACGAATAGGGGGCGACGGTGGTGGCGCCGCGGCCGTTGCGCAGATAATCGACGAAAATCCTGCCCGTGCGTGCCTTCTTCGACAGCGTCGCCGTGTAGCGGTCGGGTGCGGCCTGTTCGAGCGCTCGGGCGAACTCATGGGCGAAGCCCTTGACCTCGTCCCAATCCGCCGACGGCTTCAGCGGCACGACGACGTGGTAGCCCTTGCCGCCCGAGGTCTTGACGAAATTCGGCAGGGACAGTTCGTCGAGCCGGCCGCGGATGTCGAGTGCCGCCGCGCGCACCGCCTTCACGTCGACGCCCTCGTCGGGATCGAGATCGAAGATGATCTGGTCGGGCTTTTCCAGCTCGTCGGTGGTCGAGCCCCAAATATGGATCTCGACGACGCCCAGTTGCACCAGTGCCACGAGACCGTCGAAATCGCGGATGAACAATATCTCCTCGCCGTCGGTCGGATCCTTCATCACGGCGATCTTGTCGTGCATGCCGGCCGAGGCATGCTTCTGGAAGAAGCGTTGGCCGCCGACGCCGTCCGGCGCCCGCACGAGGCTGAGCGGCCGATTGATGACGAACTGCTTCATGCGCGGCCAGACCAGCGCGTAGTGATCGACCAGATCCTGCTTCGATACGTTCTCCTCGGGCCACAGAAGCTTGTCAGGGCGGGACAGCGTAACCGAGGTTTTCGCCGCGCCTGCGGTTTTGGTGGGCTTTGGCTTCGGCTCTGCCGTGGCTGAGCGTGCTTTCGGTTTCTCCTGCACGACTTCCTCCGCCGGCTTGTCCTCGCGCAATCCCTGGAAGGACGCGTGGCGTATTATACGGTCCGACGTCCAACTGCGAAACTCCACTTCGCCGACAAGTTCGGGCTTGACCCAGACCAGCCCCTTGCCCCTTGGCACCGCGCTGTCGAAGGGCGAGGTTGTCGTCTTCAGCGCATCAAGCCTTTTCTTCAACTCGTTGGTGCTTTTGGCCGTGAAGCCGGTGCCGACGCGGCCGGCATAGCGCAGCTTGCCGCCCTCGTGATAGCCGACCAGCAGCGAGCGCAGGCCACGCCCGGTCTTGTCCGACGGCATGTAGCCGCCGATGACGAATTCCTGGCGCGCCGTGCATTTCGACTTCACCCACGAGGGAACACGCCCGCTGCGATAGGGCGCATCGGCACGCTTGGAGACGACGCCTTCGAGGCCCAGGCGGCAAGCATGCTCCAGCATGATCTTGCCGGGCTCGGCAAAGTGGTCGCTGAAGCGCACGGCCTGCTCTTCGGTCTGTCCGGCGAGCAGGCTGCGCAGCCTTTCCTTGCGCTCGACCAGCGGCTCGGAACGGATGTCTTGACCATTGAGCTGCAACAGGTCGAAGACATAGTAGATGAAACGGTCCGTACGGCCCGCCGACAGATCTTGCTGAAGCAGCGAAAAGGACGACACGCCATTATCCGCCAGCACGACGATTTCGCCGTCGATGACGGCATCGGTACATTTCAGGCCGCCAAGTGCCGCGATAATTGAGCCACCAAATTTGTGGGTCCAGTCGAGGCCGGTGCGTGTCAAAAGCCGCACCTCGGTACCGGCAAGCTGCGCCTGCATGCGATAGCCGTCGAACTTCACCTCATGCAGCCAGTCCTTACCGGGCGGGGCGTCCCGCTCCAGCGTGGCGAGCGCCGGCTCGACGAATTCGAGCCGCCTTGCCGCGACAGCCTTCGCTTTGCCGGCGGCCGGCCTGTCGGACTGCCAGACGCTTGGCTTCTTGCCGTCGGCGGTCTTGCCTTCGCCGACCTCCTCGATGGTCAGGCCGGATTTCACCGATTGCGGCGCCTCCTGCAAAATGTCCTCACCGGGACGCGCGGCGGCATCGTCGGACTTGATCAGCAGCCAGTTGTCGCGTTTTTCGCCGGGCCGCGGCTTCAGCCGCACCAGATGCCAGGCGCCATGCAATTTGTGGCCATGCAGTTCGAAATTGATATGGCCTTTCTTCATCCCTTTGGCAGGGTCGCCTTCGGGGACCCACGTGCCTTCGTCCCAGACAATGACCGAGCCGCCGCCATATTGGCCCTTGGGGATGGTGCCTTCGAACGGCGCATAGTCGATCGGGTGGTCCTCGACATGCACGGCGAGCCGCTTCTCATGCGGGTCGAGGCTCGGGCCTCGCGTCACCGCCCAGCTCCACAGCACGCCGCCATGCTCAAGGCGAAGGTCGTAGTGAAGCCTGGTGGCGGCATGCTTGTGGATGACGAAAATGCCACCCGGCACGGCTTTCTTGCCGCGCGCGAGCTTACCGGCCGGTTCGGCGGTCTTCTTGAAATCGCGCTTGGCGTGATATTGCTCGAGGCCGGCCATGGTCTGATCCTAAGCCGATTTGCGCCGGGCGGCTTTGGACTTGGCGCCTTTTGCCGGGCGTCTGGCCTTTGCCGGCGGGCTGGCCTCCGACGAAAGGCTCTTCTTCAGTGCATCGAAGAGATTGACGACGTTGGAGGGTCGCGGTTCTGCCTTGGTCTTCGGTGCCTTCTTGCCGGCCTTCTTGGCGCGGACCAACTCGATCAGCGCGTTTTCGTATTTGTCCTCGAATTCGGAAGGATCGAACTTCGCCTGTTTCTCATCGACAATGTGTTCGGCCAGCCTGATCATCTCGGCGTCGGTCTTCACCGGCTTGATGTCGCCGAACACCATCTCGGGCCTGCGCACCGTATCGCCATAGCGCAGCGTCGTCAGCAGCAGGCCCTTGCCCAGCGGCTCGATGACCACCGGACGCTCGCGGCGGTAGAGCACGATGCGGGCAAGGCCCGCCGTCTTCTTGGCGGCCATGGCGTCGCGGATGACGGCAAAAGCCTCTTCCGAGACATCGTCCGCAGGCGTCACATAATAGGGCGTGTCGAGATAGATCTGCTGGATCGAAGATTTTTCGATGAACCCGTCGAGGCTCATCGTATGCGAGGATTCGATCTGGACGGCTTCGATCTCCTCCTCCTCGATTTGGACGAAGTCGCCGTCGCCGATCTCGTAGCCCTTGATCTCGTCGCCTTCATCGAGCGGCTTGCCGCTTGCCGAATCGACATAGACGCGCCTGACAGTGTTGCCAGTCTTGCGGTTGAGCACGCGGAACGAAACTTTTTCGGCCTGGGTGACGACATTGGTCACTTCGACCGCGCAGGTGACCAGCGAAAGCTTGAGATACCCTCTCCAGGCGGGGCGCGGCGCCATGACAAACTCCCTGCGCGACAACGTTCAACCGAGAACGGGCAAAGTCCGTTCCGGTTCCGGCGGCGCAAAAGGCAAGTCCGGGCTTTCGGCCCAGCCTTGCATGAACTCCATTCTCGATCGCGGCCCTACTCGGCGGCTTGCAGGTTGATCTTGCTTTCCGCCATCTCGGTAAGCTTGCGGTCGGTTGCCTGTTCCTCCTTGAGGTTGTTGGCCAACACATTGGCGCAGTCGCTGCGGCCCAGTTGCTTGGCCCAGGCAATCAAGGTGCCGTAACGGGTCATCTCATAATGCTCGACCGCCTGGGCGGACGCGATCAGTGCAGCGTCGAGGACCTCCTTGTCGGCGATGTCGCCGCTGACCTCATCGGCCTCTTCGAGAATGCCATCGATGGCCGGGCAGTCGACCTCCTTGGCCTTCACGCCGTGCAGCTCGAACACCTGCTCGACACGCTGAATATGACCCTTGGTCTGGGCGAGATGCTTCTCAAAGCCGGCTTTCAACTGCGGATCACTCGCCTTGTCGATCATCTTCGGCAGCGATTTCTCGATCTGTTTCTCAGCGTAATAAATGTCGCGCAGCGTGTGCACGAAGAGATCGTCGAGTGTTTTGATATCCTTCGAAAAGAAGCCCATGGCCTTTGCCTTTCCATTGCTCTTGCTGTTTCGGATTTTCGGCCGCGGCTCAACCCGAGCACGGCGGCCTGCGGAACCGGTTCGTCCCGGCACTGGGAAATCAACGTGCGGCTGACGGGCCGGTTCCTGGTTTTTCAACCACGTGCACGGAAATTTCGCGGTGGCAGCAAAAGTGAAACAAACGCGCGCCTCGGCGACATTCAGGCGAAACATCTGTGATGCAAAAGTCACACTGGGCGAAATGCCGACGGACAGCACGGAAACACCGCGAATCAGCCGCATTGCAGCCATGAACAAAGGCATTTTCGACCAGAGATTAACATCGCGTTCACCGACTATTCACGCCTGGACGCTATGATCCCCGCAATTCGGAAGGGACATCCGAAACGGGACAGGGACCGAGTAAAATGAGCTTCTGGAATCAAATCGCCGGCTATGCCGCCGCCATTCGCGAATTCGTCGCGCCGACCTATCGGCCCGAGCGCTATTACATGCGCGGCCCAGGCCCCGCCTGCGCGCGCCGTGGCAACACGCTTGGGATCAGCGTGCACTGATGATGACCAGGGAAAGCCGTCACGACAGCCGTATCTGCCGGCCTGACGCCGACAACCGGTCAACGACCTATCGCGCCGAGCGCCCTGCGCTGACCGACAGACGGCGGGCGACAACGCCAAGCCTCTAACATTCCGGGCTTTGATCCAGCCGCCGGCAGGCTTAGTGTCGCCTGACACCAGCTGCCGGGCGCCACGTGATCGTCAAGCCGAACCATTCTCCTGAGCCGCCAGAATTCGAATCAAGTCGCCCGTTGATCGTATTCGACGGCGTCTGCGTGTTGTGCTCGGGTTTTGTGCGGACGGTGGTAAAGCTCGACCGCAAGGGCCACTTCCATTTCGTAACGGCGCAATCGCCGCTCGGCGAGATGCTGTTCAAGAAATACGGGCTGCAGACGGATCGCTACGAGACCAATCTCGTCATCGTCGATGGCGCGGCTTTCACACGCCTGGACAGTTTCGTTGCCGTCATGGCCGAACTCGGCTGGCCATGGCGAGCGGCGCGGATCCTGCTGTTGTTGCCGCGCCCGCTTCGCGACTGGCTCTACGATCGCATCGCAAAGAACCGCTACGCCCTGTTCGGCAAGAAGGACAATTGTGAAATCCCTTCCGCCGAGGTGAGGGCAAGATTGATCGGCTAGGCTCATCGCCGTGGCCGGGAGCGGCGCGGGGCATTTTGGGGGAACTGCGGATGAAGGTTCTTGTCGTCGGCGGTTATGGCACCTTTGGCGGTCGCACCGTAGCTTTTGGAGGGCGAGCCCCATCTGATCCTGTTCGTCGCCGGGCGCTCGCTCGCCAAGGCTGACGCGTATTGCAAGAAGCGCGCCCCGACGGCAGCGCAACTAGTGCCGGCACTGTTCGACCGTGACGGCGATCTCGCCGTGCAACTCGCTGCATTTGAGCCTGATATTGTGGTCAACGCGAGCGGTCCGTTCCAGGCCTATGGCGAGGGATGCTATGGCCTGATCGAGGCATGCATCGCCCGGCGCGTCAACTATCTCGATCTTGCCGACGGCTCGGATTTCGTCGCCGGTGTCTCTGCGTTCGACGAGGCGGCGCGAAACGCCGGCGTCTTCGTGCTATCCGGAGTCTCGAGCTTTCCGGTGCTGACGGCGGCGGTTGTGCGCCGCCTGTCTTCGGACCTGACGCGGGTCGACGGAATTCGCGGCGGCATCGCGCCGTCGCCCTTCGCCGGTGTCGGCGGAAACGTCATTCGCGCTATCGCCGGTTACACCGGTCAGCCGGTGCGCCTTGTTCGTAATGGCCGTCCCGAACAAGGCTGTCCGTTTACCGAGCAGCTGCGCTATACTATCGCGCCGCCGGGCCAGCTGCCGCTTCGAAACACGCTGTTCTCGCTGGTCGACGTTCCGGACCTGCGTGCTCTGGCCGAGCTTTGGCCGGAGGCGAGGACCATCTGGATGGGAGCCGGGCCGGTACCCGAGGTGCTGCACCGCGCCCTGATCGGCCTCGCCTGGCTGGTGCGCGCCGGGTTGATCGGTTCGCTTTCGCCGCTGGCGCCGCTGATGCATCAGGCGACGAACCGGCTGCGCTGGGGCGAGCATCGCGGCGGCATGTTCGTCGAGGTGGAGGGATCGGACCGCGCGGGCGCCACCGGCAAGCGCTCGTGGCATCTCTTGGCCGAGGGCA
The DNA here is from genome assembly GCF_040319365.1 of Mesorhizobium sp. M0923. NCBI lineage: Bacteria > Pseudomonadati > Pseudomonadota > Alphaproteobacteria > Hyphomicrobiales > Phyllobacteriaceae > Mesorhizobium > Mesorhizobium sp. M0923. The sequence goes on from NZ_JAMYNW010000026.1 coordinate 42,879, forward strand.
ACGATGGGCCGCTGATCCCGTCGATGGCGGTTGAAGCGCTGGTCCGCAAAGTGCTGGCCGGACATCAGCCCGCGCCGGGCGCACGGGCGGCGGTGCGCGATTTAGAGCTCCGGGACTATGAGGCCCTGTTCGCCGGGCGGACGATCTACACCGGCTTCAGGAACGGGGCCGCGGACGAGGACAAGCCGCTCTATACCGAGCTGCTCGGTGCCGCCTGGCAAGGCCTTCCCGAGGCAATTCGGTCAATGCATGACCGTACGATCACGGCCGCAGGCCGCGCTAGCGTAGAACGCGGGCACAATGTTCTTGGCCGGCTAATGGCCTGGATGGTCGGCTTCCCCGGAGCAAGCGAGGACATCCCGGTTCATGTCCGCTTCGACACCGACAAGGGCGGCGAGACCTGGACGCGGACATTCGGCAAGCACAGTTTTTCGAGCCTACAGTTCGCAGGCCGGGGTCGATCGCAGCGCCTGCTGTGCGAACGCTTCGGCCCGCTGACCTTCGCGATGGCACTGGTTGCCGAGGACGGCCGGCTGGCACTGGTCTTGCGCCGCTGGAGCTTTTTTGGCTTGCCGCTGCCGATCTGGCTCGGTCCACGCTCGACTTCCTACGAAACGGTGGAGGATGGCCGCTTCCGCTTCCATGTCGATATCTCGCATCCGCTTGCCGGCATGATCGCCCGCTACCGTGGCTGGCTAGAGCCTTCCGACCCGCACGGCTCCAGCGAGATCGTGTCGCCTGCCACCTTGCCAAATTCGCGGCAGTCCTGAGCCGTGCACAGCGTCCAGCCTTGACCCGTGGCGCCCGAGGCGGCGAGCACCAGGCGCCGCTGTGGCCCGACCCGGAGCGCATAGACCCACCAGCCGTCGCGCAGCGCCGAGCCTTGCGGCGGCTCCATGCCGGCGCCCGAGCCCTTGATTCGTGCCTCGACGAGTTGCAGGCCGGACGGCAGCACCTTCCAGTCTTCCTGCCACTGGGTCTTCTCCACAGAATGCGTCCAGGAGAGCGTGAAGGCGGCGACCGCGAGCGTCATCGTCTTGCCGGCCGCGACGATGCAGAGGCTCATGCCGAATTGGCCAGTGACGCCTGCCGCGCGCGCCAGCAGTGCCACCCGATCCAGGCAAGAGACAGCGCCCAGCCCGCCTCGTCGGTGAGCGGCAGCGCCGCAACCAGCAGCACGCCAGCGGCGAAGGCGACGAGGCGTTCCCACCAGGCCATGCGCCGGGCGAGAAAGCCGACGGCGGCGGCGCCCCACAGGACGATGCCCATGCAGGCTTTGATGACGATGTAGGCGACCTCGACGGGATAGCCGAACTGGGCGGCGATCGGGCCGGGGTCCTGCAGCATCAGCGCCGGGGTATAGACCGCCATGAACGGCACCACGAAGCCAGCAATGGCAAGCTTGGTGGCCTGGATGCCGATCTTGAGGCCGCTTTCCTTGGCCATGGGTGCGGCGGCGAAGGCGGCCAGCGCCACGGGCGGGGTGAGATCAGCCATGATGCCGAAATAGAAGACGAACATATGGCTGACCACCAGCGGCACGCCGAGCGACAGAAGCGCCGGCCCGGCTAGCGACGAGGTGATGATGTAATTGGGAATGGTCGGGATGCCCATGCCGAGCACCAGGCAGGTGAGCATGGTCAAAAGCAGCGACAGGAACAGATTGTTCTCGCCGATCGAGATGATCCAGCCGATGAAGGTCGAGGCGATGCCGGTGAGCGTCAGCGTGCCGATGACGATGCCGACGATGGCGCAGGCAATGCCGACCGGCAGCGCGTTCTTTGCTCCCTCGGCAAGGGAATCGACGCATATGCGCAGTGTCTCGCGCCCGCCCTTGAAGGTGAGGCAGGCGACGACCAGCACGGCGATGACCAGGCTGAGGATGTTGACGCCGAACTTCATGAAGGAAGCGGCGGCAAGCCCGAGCGCCAGCCAGAAGACGACGCGGAAGGCGAGCGGCCCGATCGATGCCGCCAGCGGCGTGCCGAGGATAAGCACAATGGTCAACGCCAGGCCCATGGTGCCGGCGAAGACCGGTGTGTAGCCGGCAAACAGCAGATAGATCAGTGCTGCGAGCGGCAGTACCAGCGGCCAGTGTTGTCTCACCGCATCCCACGGATTGGGCAGGTCGGCCTTGGCCATGCCGTGCAGGCCGGCCTTGCCGGCCTCCAAATGCACCTGCCAGAAACAGGCGCCAAAATAGAGCAGCGCCGGAATGATCGCCGCCTTGACCACCGCGGCATAGGGAATGTTCAGCGTCTCGGCCATGATGAAGGCAACCGCACCCATCACCGGAGGCATGATCTGGCCGCCCATCGACGAGGTCGCCTCGACGGCTCCGGCGAAGGCCGAGCGGAAGCCGAAGCGCTTCATCAGCGGGATGGTGAACTGGCCGCTGGCCACCACGTTGGCGACGCCGGAGCCGGAAATGGTGCCCATCAGCGCCGAGGACAGCACGCAGACCTGCGCCGGGCCGCCGCGCCATGAGCCGACCAGGCCAAGTGCAAAATCGTTGAACAGCGCGATCATGCCGGCGCGTTCGAGAAAGGCGGCGAAGACGACGAAGATGAAGATGTAGGCGGCCGAGACATAGATCGGCGTGCCGTAGATGCCTTCGGTGCCATAGGCGAAGGTGTCGACGAGCTGGGCGAAATCATAGCCGCGATGGATGAAAGGCGGTGGCAGATGATTGCCGGCAAATGCGTAGGCGAGAAAGATGAACGCAATAACGGCAAGCGGCAGTCCCATCAACCGCCGCGCCGCCTCGAAGACCAGCACGACCAGCACCGCGCCGACGATCAGGTCAGGCGTGGTGAGGAAGCCAGAGCGGCGGATGAGGTCGGCATAGAATACCCAGTTGTACAGACCGGTGGCGAAGCCGAGCACGCCGAGAGTCCAGAAGACTGCTTTCGCCGGGACGCTTTTGGCACGCAGATTGGCGATCAGGGCAAAGCCGAGCAGCAGCAGGAAGCCGACATGCATGGCGCGCACGACCTGGCTCGGCAGGCTGCCGTAGGCGGCGATGTAGATCTGGAAGATGGAGAAGGCGACGGCGATAAAAAAAGCCGCCTTGCCGGCGATGCCTTCGCCGAAGCCCGGTGGCAGGCCTTCGACAGCGATTTCGGCTGTGGTGGAAAGAACGGTCGGGGTTTCGGTCATTGGCGGGGTTCCTGGGGGGCGTCCCTCTCCCTTGAGGGGAGGGTGGACAGCCGCCGAAGGCGGATGGACGGGTGGGGTAACCTCAACTGCCTCGACCTTTGCCTGAACGATGGAGCGCGTCGCCGAGGACCCCTCCCGGCCCTGCGGGCCACCCTCCCCTCAAGGGGGAGGGATGGCGCCTTACTTCACCAATCCCTTTTCCTTGTAATACCTCTCGGCGCCTGGATGCAGCGGCACCGGCATGCCGTCGAGCGCCTTGGCCGGGTCGATCGCCTTGGCGGCGGCATGGGCAGCGGTGAGCTGGTCGAGATGCTCGAACAGCAGCTTGGTCATCTGGTAGGCGGTCTCGTCGGAGACATCGGCGCTGGTGATCAGGAAATTACCGACGGCGGCGGTCGCGACATCATCGGTCTGGCCCTCATAGGTGCCTTTCGGGATGACCACGGAAAGATAGGGCGAGCCGATCTTGGCGACGTCCTCCGCCGGCACGGCAACGATGTTGACCGGGACCGAGGTGGCGAGGTCGCGGATCGAGGCAACGCCCAGGCCAGCCGATTGCAGCGTAGCGTCGAGCTGGCGGTTCTTGATCAGCTCCACCGATTCGGCGAAGGGCAGATATTCGATCCGCCCGAGGTCTTCGTATTTCAGCCCGGCAGCGGCGAAGATCGTGCGGGCGTTGAGCTCGGTGCCCGAGGCCGGCGCGCCGACCGACAGGCTCTTGCCCTTGAGGTCGGCGAGCGTCTTGATGCCGGACTCCTTGCTGGCGACGATCTGGATGTAGTTGGGATAGATGGCGGCAATGCCGCGCAGCTTGTCGAGCTTGCCTGGGAAGCCGGCTTCGGTATTGCCCTCGGCGGCCAGCTTGACGGAATCGCCGAGCGCAAAGGCGATCTCGCCCTTGCCCTGTTGCAGCAGGTTGAGGTTTTCGACCGACGCTTTCGTCGCCTGCACCTGGGTACGCGCGCCTTCGATGCCCTTGCCATAGATCTCCGACAGCGCTACGCCGAGCGGATAGTAGACGCCCGACGTGCCGCCGGTCAGCACGTTGATGAATTCCTGTGCCTTGACCGATACCGCGCCAAGGCCAAGCGACAGCGCCAGCGCGCCGGCTGCAACAAATTTCGTCCTGAAATTGAGCATGCGATTTCCTCCCTGAAAATGCGCCGCCGTGCCCTCCTCTGCGGCACGAAGCGAAGCGAGTTTAGACAGCGGGCGGGAAATGCCAACCCGCAATAGCAGCGATTAGACGAACGGCTAGGCGATGCCGTAACACATCGGCGCTTGCGCGAGATCGCATCGCGGCCGAAAGATTTTTCCAGCGCCTGTCGAAATCGGGCAGGGCCGCGCGACATACGTCCGGCTCGCAACGATGCGGCCTTCGAGAAACGGGAGAAGACCATGCGATATATGCTTTTGATCTACGGAAACGAAGCGGGGATGGCGGCCGCGCCGGCAGATGCGGTGACACAGATGTCGAGCGCCTATGTCGCCTACACCGAAGCGCTGAAGAAATCGGGCGCCTGGCTCGCCGGCGACCGGCTGAAGCCGACGCAATCCGCTACCTCGGTGCGGATGGCCAATGGCAAGACCAACGTGCTCGACGGCCCCTATGCCGACACCAAGGAGCAGCTTGCCGGTTTCTATATGATCGAAGCGGAGGACGTCGACGCGGCTATTGCCTGGGCGGCGCGCTGCCCGGGCGCCAGCACCGGCACGGTAGAGGTGCGGCCGATCTGGGAACTCACCATGTGATGCCTGAACTGCCCGACACCGCACGGGCGGCGGCGGAAGCGGCCGCCCGGCAAAGCTACGGCAAGCTGGTCGCCTATCTCGCCGCACGCACGCGCGACGTGGCCGCTGCCGAGGACGCCTTGGCCGATGCCTTTGCAGCGGCGCTCGAGCGTTGGCCACAGGCGGGCGTGCCCAACAAGCCGGAAGCCTGGCTGCTGGCGGTGGCGCGCCGGCGCCGCGTCGACGCGCTCAGACGGCGGCTGACAAGCGAGGCGGGCCGCGACCACCTCAGGCTGATCGCGGAGGAGATGGAGGCACGCATGGCCGACGAAGACCTGCCGGACGAGCGGCTCAGGCTGATGTTTGCTTGCGCTCATCCGGCGATCGAGGCCGGTATCCGCGCGCCGATGATCCTGCAGACGGTTCTGGGCTTCGACGCAGCGACCATCGCCTCGGCCTTTCTTGTCTCGCCGGCCACGATGAGCCAGCGCCTGGTGCGCGCCAAGGCCCGCATCCGCGAGACCGGCATTCCGTTCCGCGTGCCGGAGCGGGCCGAACTCGGCGAGCGGCTGGGCACCGTTCTGGAAGCGATCTACGCGGCGTTTGCCGAAGGCTGGTCCGACCCCGCCGGCACCGAAGCGCAGCGGCGCAATCTCGCGACCGAAGGCATCTGGCTCGGCCGGCTGGTCGCCTCGCTGATGCCGGATGAGCCGGAAGCACTCGGCCTGCTGGCGCTGATGCTGTTCGCCGAAGCGCGGCGCGCAGCGCGGCGCAATGCGGCAGGCGACTATGTGCCGCTAGCGGAGCAGGATCTTGCACTGTGGGACGATACAATGATCGACGAAGCGGAGATGCTGCTCGGGCGCGCCGCTGCCAAGGGCGTGGTCGGCCGCTACCAGCTCGAGGCCGCCGTGCAGTCAGCCCATGCGACAAGGCGGCTGACCGGCGGCACCGACTGGGTCGCGATCAAGGAGCTCTACGACGCGCTGTCGGTGATTGCCGGCTCGCCGGTGGTGTCGATCAACCGTGCGGTGGCGATTGCCGAGGCCGAAGGTGCTTCGGCAGGATTGGGCGCCCTTGATCAACTCAGCGGCGACAAGCGGCTGTATGACTATCAACCTTACTGGGCCGCCCGAGCGGGCCTGCTGGCAAGACTCGGCAGAGTTCCGCAAGCGAGCGAGGCCTATGACCGGGCTATCGGCCTCGAACGCGATCCGGCCGTGCGCCGGTTCCTGCAGGAACGACGGGCAGGTCTCGACCGCGCGGAAAGACACTGAGACAAGGCGGAGTGCTTAGGCCGGCCACATGTCGTGGGAAGCATTCAGCCTCTTTATCACCCGATGTTCCCGCAAATTGGCCCACAGGCGTTCGATGTTCGGCCAAGCGGTTGGAATCTTCGCGACCTCGGGATGCCAAGCCACCAACATGACGAGATAGATGTCGGCCAGCGAGAGCCGGTCGCCGACCAGCCAGTCGCGGCCTTCGAGGGCGGCATCGAGAATGGCGAAGCCGCGATCCATTTCCGAGACCGCCGCCTGTTTGACGGCTTCCACGCCGCCGGGATCTGTCGTGTAGCGATGAGCGTAGAAGAACCGCAGGTCAGCCGAATAGATGACGGAGGACATGAAAAACATCCAGCGCAGGAAGTCGGCACGGTCAGGTGTGTTCGCTGCCGGCGCTAGAGCTGCTTCCGGATAGCGTTCGGCGAGCAGGATGCAGATTGCCGCCGACTCGGTCATCGAATGCCCGTCCGGCAAGACCAGGACCGGGACCTGGTTCAAGGGATTGATGTCGAGGAAGGCTTGGTTGGGTCGGCCTTTTGGAACATCGATCTGGTCGAAAGGCACTCCCGCTAAAGCAAGCGCCGCCTCGACGACAAAGCCGCCGGTATTGGCACGCGTATAGAGCTTGTACATGAAGTCCTCCACCTGCCGGTGCAGCGACGATTTGATATGGAAGTGACTCGCCGCTCAAGCGAACGACGCCCGCCACAGGTGGTTTTTCAGCAGTCCACGCCGAAGCGTCGAAACAGAACTTTTTATGCCGGAGGGGCAGCGCGAAGGATCGCTACGAACCGGCCAAAACTCCTGTCCAGACTCTAAGCACCCAATCCCTCGAATAGGATCGTGGAGAGATAGCGCTCGGCGAAGGAGGGGATGACGACGACGAGGTTCTTGCCCTTGTTCTCCGGCCGCGAGCCGACGACGATCGCCGCCTGCAGGGCGGCACCCGACGAGATGCCGACCGGTACACCTTCGAGACGGGCGACGAGCCGTGCATTGGCGACCGAATCCTCGTTCGAGACCTTGACGATCTCGTCGTAGATCGTCGTGTCGAGGATTTTTGGTGCGAAGCCGGCGCCAATGCCCTGGATCTTGTGCGGGCCGGGTTGGCCGCCGGACAGTACCGGCGAGGCCTCCGGCTCGACGGCGACGACATGCACCGAGGGCTTGCGCTTCTTCAGCACCTGGCCGACGCCGGTGATGGTGCCGCCGGTTCCAATGCCGGCAACGAAGATATCGACTTCGCCATGGGTGTCGTTCCAGATTTCCTCGGCTGTGGTGCGGCGATGGATTTCCGGATTGGCCGGGTTCTCGAATTGTTGCGGAATGACGGCATCGGGCAGCGTCGCGGCCAGCTCGTCGGCCTTGGCGATGGCGCCCTTCATGCCTTTCGGCCCTTCGGTCAGCACCAGCTCGGCGCCGAGCAGCGCCAGCATTTTGCGGCGCTCGACCGACATGGTTTCCGGCATCGTCAGGATCAGCTTGTAGCCTTTGGCGGCGGCGGCAAAGGCGAGCGCGATGCCGGTATTGCCCGAGGTCGGCTCGATAAGCGTGGTCTTGCCGGGCGTAATCCTCCCAGAAGCCTCCAGTGCCTCGATCATCGACACGCCGATGCGGTCCTTGACCGAGGCGATCGGGTTGAAGAATTCGAGCTTGGCCAGCAGATTGGCGACGACACCCTTCTCCCTGGCGAATTTGTCGAGCCGCACCAACGGCGTGTCGCCGATCGTCTCGGTGATCGAATTGTAGATGCGGCCGCGGCCGGGCACGTGTGTGGGGGTGGCGGGCTTGTTCATTGATTTTCCTCCCAGAGGTCAAGCGGCAAGAGTCGGGCGGGCATAAGATAGAGCCATCCGCCGCGCAAGATAGGCTGTCGATCGAAAATATCCGAGTGAAGTTCGTGCCGAATGCCCTCGCCTTGGAAAGGCGTGACAATTCCTGGCCGGCTTGGCGAAAGAGGTCTATTGGCGGGCGGCGATAGCTGCCGCCGCCCCGATCATGAAACCGGCGGCGGTGCGGTTGAGTGCCCTCAGCGCCCGCGGCGACTTCAGGAACCAGCGCGCTTTGGCCGCGAGCGCCAGATAAGGCACCAGCACCACAAGCAGGACGACGATCGTGAGCGCAACTAGGATGCCGTAATCGGCCAGCGTGATCGTCTTCAGATCGACGATGGTCGGGGTGATGGCTAGATAGAAGATCATCGTCTTCGGATTGCCGAGCGTGACGGCGAGACCGGCTACAAAGCTGGATGCCAAGCCGCCCTTGCCTTTCTTCGCCTCCACCGTCTCGGGCGTGATGCCGTTCGTCCAGAAACGCCAGCCAAGAAAAGCGAGGTAGGCGACGCCCAGCCATTTGATGATCAGAAAGATCATGCCAAAGGTCTGTGCGACGAAAGCGAGGCCGAGCACCACGGCCGTGAGATACGTCAGGTCGCCGAGCATCAGCCCGAAGGACATGGCCAGCGACGAGCGGAAGCCGGAACCCAGCGCACGCGCAACGAGTGCGGTGACGCCGGGGCCGGGGATGGCTGCGGCGATGCCGAGGGCAGCACTATAGGCGAGGAACCCGGTGAGCGTCATGATTCGCTCTTGTCGCACAATGTGGAAGTTGGGTGAATTCCCTCGGCCCGGATTCGATTGCGCCAGCGCAGCAGGCGACACCGCCGTTCAAGAGCGGCCGTCTTCGTGGGTAACGCGCCAGATGGTGCCGTTGCCGTCCTCGGTGACGATCAGCGAGCCGTCCTTGGCGATGGCGATACCGACCGGGCGGCCCCAGACGGCGTCGTTCGAGATAACGAGGCCGGTCATGAAGTCCTCATATTCGCCGGTCGGCTTGCCATCCCTGAATTTGAGCCTCACCACCTTGTAGCCGGTCCTGGCGCCACGGTTCCACGAACCATGCATGGTGACGAAGGCGTCACCCTGATAATCCGCCGGAAAGTTGTTGCCGTCGTAGAAGGCTATGTTCATCGGCGCCGAATGCGCCTGCATCAGCACGTCGGGGACAGTGGCCTTGCCGGCGAGGTCGGGCCGCTCGCCCTGATGGCGCGGATCCTCGTGATTGCCGATGTAGTACCAAGGCCAACCATAGAATCCGCCGTCCTTGACTGCAGTTGCAAATTCGAACGGCACATTGTCGCCGAGTTCGTCGCGCTCATTGACGACGCACCACAATGCGCCGGTGGCGGGCTGCACGGTCATGCCCGTACAGTTGCGCAGGCCGGTGGCGACAGTTCGGGGATTTTTCCCATCCGGGTCGAAGGCGAGCACATCGGCACGGCCGTCCTCGGAGCCCCAGGCCGCACCGAGCGGCTTTGAGTTCACCCAGGCGTCCAAGCCATCATCCGGCTCCTCCATGTCCTCGCCGACGTTCGACGCGGAGCCAACCGACAGATAAAGCGTCTTGCCGTCCGGCGAGAAGGCGATGTCGCGGGTCGTGTGACCACCCGACGGGATTTCCGCGACAATGGTTTCTGGTTTGCCGGATGCCTTCAGGTCGCCGTCGCGATAAGGAAAGCGGACGATGCTGTCGCTGTTTGCGACATAGACCCATTGCGGCTTGTCTCCTGGCGGATAGAAGGCGATGCCGTAGGGATAACTGAGCCCCTTGGCGAAGATCGCTTTCTCGATGGGCTTGGCGCTGTCCTCGGCGAGACGGTAGACACGTATCTGGTCGGCATGGCTGTTGGCAACGAACAGGTCGCCATTCGGAGCGACGCGCACGACGCGCGGATTGACGATGCCGGATGCGATCAGTTCGGCCGAAAAGCCCGGCGGCAAATCTGGCTTGGCGCTTTCGGGCCGTTCCGCCACGCCGGCGCCGTTCGAAGCGGATTGGGCGGGATCGGCTGGCGGCATGTCTTGCGCCCCGATCAGGCGGCGGGTGCCAGGCCTGTCGGCGTGCCAATCGCCAAAAGCGGCTTCGCCTTTGAGCACCTTCTGATCCGCCTGCTGGGCGGCTGCCGGTGTCGCAACAAGGAGAGCAGCGGCAATGGCCGCAAAGCCGCCAGATCGGATCATCAACGTCCTCCGGGATTCGCCTCGAAAAGGGCAAACGGGATGAGGCATTGGTCGTTCCAAGCGGCCGTCCAGCACACGAGGATTTGAAGCCGAACCCCGATTCACTTGCCGGCGGCGTAGAAATCGTCGTCGAGGCGCTTTTCCAGCGCGACCAGATCGGCCGGCAGCGGCAAGCCCATGGCCCGCATCTCTTGCAGCTTCTCGCGCAACTGCTCTTGCACCTCGTGCTGATCCTCTGGCTGGTTGATCATTTCTTCGAGCAGCAGGCTGATCTGGGCCTTGAACGATTCCAGCGCCATTCTTTTTCTCCTTGCGGCAGGCCGCGGCGGCTCCTAGCGCAGCATGCGCGAAATCAGCTGCGCGGTATAGTCGACCATCGGTACTATGCGCGCATAATTCAGCCGCGTCGGCCCGATGACGCCGAGCGCACCGACGACGCGGGCGTCCTTGTCGCGATAGGGTGCCACCACCAGTGATGAGCCCGACAGAGAAAACAGCTTGTTTTCCGAACCGATGAAGATGCGCACGCCCGGGCCCTCCTCGGCGAGGTCGAGGAGCTGGATCAGTCCGTCCTGGGTTTCGAGATCCTCGAAGAGATGCCGCAGCAATTCGATGTCGGCCTGGGCAGTGACGTTTTCCAGGAGATTGGCGCGGCCGCGCACGATAAGCCGCCCAGGCACCCCGCTTTCGGCGCCTGCCCAGACCGCCAGGCCCTTCTCGACCAGATCCTGTGAAAGCGTATCGAGGGCTGCCCTGGTCTCTTCCTTGATGCGGGCGATCTCGACCCGCGCTTCGGCCAGGGTGCGGCCGCGAATATGGGCGTTGAGGAAATTGGAGGCTTCGTGCAATTGCGAGACGGTGATGCCGGCGGGCAGATCGACGACGCGATTTTCGACGTCGCCGTTCTGCGAGACCAGCACGGCCAACGCCTTGGTCGGCTCGAGCTGGATGAATTCGATGTGCTTCAGCGCCACCTCGTTCTTGGCGGCGAGCACAAGGCCGGCGCCGCGCGACATGCCGGACAGCATCTGGCTGGCCTCGGTCAGCATATGCTCCAGCGTCGCGCCCGAGCCGGAGGCGCGCACCTGCGCCTCGATGGTGCGGCGCTCCTCGTCGGAGAGGTCACCGAGTTCCATGAACGCATCGACGAAGAAGCGCAGGCCAGCCTGGGTCGGCAGACGGCCGGCCGAAATATGCGGCGCATAGATCAGGCCGAGATGCTCGAGGTCGCTCATCACGTTGCGGATGGTGGCCGGCGATAGCGACGACGGCAGGATGCGCGACAGGCTGCGCGAGCCGACCGGCTCGCCATCCCTCAGATAAGAATCGACGATGCGCCGGAAGATGTCGCGCGAACGCATGTCGAGCGATTGAAGCGCGGGCGATTGCAGCGCGTGCGACGGGAGCACGTGCGATTGCGAACCGGGATCGACTGCCTTGGTCATTTCGAGCCAAAAACCTCCGGCCCGAAGATATAGACTTCCGCGGCGTCGGCGCAACCGGTCCATTTTCCTTTGCGCCTCACGCCCCGTGCGGCTACAAGCCGGCCAAGATCCCGAAGAAAGAAAGAAGCCTGAATGCGCCCTTCCAAACGCCAGTTCGACGAAATGCGCCCCATCTCCTTCGAGCGCGGCGTCTCCAAGCATGCGGAAGGCTCGTGCCTGGTGAAGTTCGGCGACACGCATGTGCTGTGCACGGCCAGCCTGGAGGAAAAGGTGCCGGGTTGGATGCGCAACTCCGGTAAGGGCTGGGTGACGGCGGAATACGGCATGCTGCCGCGTTCGACCGGCGAGCGCATGCGCCGCGAGGCTTCGGCCGGCAAACAAGGCGGCCGCACGCTGGAGATCCAGCGGCTGATCGGCCGCTCCCTGCGCGCCGTGGTCGATCTGCAGGCGCTCGGCGAGCAGCAGATCACCGTCGACTGTGATGTGATCCAGGCCGATGGCGGCACGCGCACCGCTTCGATCACCGGCGGCTGGGTGGCGCTTTACGATTGCCTGCGCTGGATGGAAGCCCGCCAAATGGCGAGCCTGGGCAAGGTGCTGAAGGATCACGTTGCGGCGATCTCCTGCGGCATCCATGATGGTCAGCCGGTCATCGACCTTGACTATATCGAGGATTCCTCGGCCGGAACCGACGCCAATTTCGTCATGACCGGCAAGGGCGGCATCGTCGAGATCCAGGGCACGGCCGAGGGCGAACCGTTCTCGGAAGAGCAGTTCGCGGCCTTGATGGGGCTGGCCAAGAAAGGCATTCAGCGCCTGGTCAGCCTGCAGCAGATGGCGGTGGACTGATCTTCAGGTTATGACGATGAGGGTGACGATCCTGTGACTCCTTCCGCAATCCTGGAATCAGCACTCTACGTGACGGATCTCGCTGCCGCGGAACGGTTCTATTCGGGCGTCCTCGGGCTCGATCCGCTCGGCAAGGTCGAGGGCAGGCATCTCTTCTTCCGCTGCGGCGACGGCGTGCTGCTTATCTTCAATGCCGAGGCGACGAAAGTGCCGCCGCCGGCCGACGCCAGGCTGCCAGTGCCGCCGCATGGCGCCGTCGGCGAGGGCCATCTCTGTTTCGCCGCAAGCGCCGACGAGATCGTGCGCTGGAAAGCGCACCTGGAAGCAAAGAGCATCGCCATCGAAAGCGAGTTCGAGTGGCCGCAAGGCGGCCGCTCGATCTATATTCGCGACCCCTCGGGCAATTCGATCGAATTCGCCGAGCCAAGAATCTGGGGCATCTGATGCATTCGCAGACTGTTCATTCGCCAATTGTTCATTCGCTTGATGGGCATAAGATCGTCGTCGCAAGCCACAATGCCGGCAAATTGCGCGAATTCGCCGATCTGATGGCGCCGTTCGGCATAGAAGCGAGGTCCGCCAAGGAATACGGCTTGCCGGAACCGGACGAGACCGGCACCACTTTCGAGGAGAACGCGCTCATAAAAGCCTTGGCCGCTGCCAAGGCCACTGGATTGCCGGCGCTGTCGGACGATTCCGGCCTATGTGTCGATGCGCTCGACGGCGCACCCGGCGTCTACACTGCCAACTGGGCCGAGACGCCGGACGGCCCCCGCGACTTCGGCATGGCCATGCAGCGCACGGAAGTGGCCTTGCAGGAAGTTGGCGCGATCGCGCCTGCCCAGCGCAAGGGCCGCTTTGTCGCGGTCATCTGCCTAGCCTTTCCCGACGGCCAGGCTGAATATTTTCGCGGCGAGGTCGAAGGTACGCTGGTATGGCCGCCGCGCGGCGAACTCGGCTTCGGCTACGACCCGGTGTTCTTGCCCAACGGGTTCGAAAAAACCTTCGGCGAGATGACCGCTGAGGAAAAACATGGCTGGAAGCCGGGCCAGCCGACAGCATTGTCGCACCGCGCCCGCGCCTTCCAGAAATTCGCGCAAGCCCGATTGGCCGCGGCATGACCATGCTGCTCGACCGCAGCCCGGGTTTTGGCGTCTACATCCACTGGCCGTTCTGCGCGGCCAAGTGCCCCTATTGCGACTTCAACAGCCATGTCCGCCACCAGCCGGTCGACCAGGAGCGTTTTGCGCGCGCCTTCGAGGCCGAGTTGGCGACCATGCGCGGCCGCACCGGGCCGCGCGAGGTGACAAGCATCTTTCTCGGTGGCGGTACGCCGTCGCTGATGAAGCCGCAGACCGTGGCGGCGGTGCTGGATGCCGTGGCGAAGAACTGGACGGTACCAGATGGCATCGAGGTGACGCTGGAGGCCAATCCTTCCTCGGTCGAGGCCGAGCGCTTTCGCGGCTATCGCGCGGCGGGCGTCAACCGGGTGTCGCTTGGCGTGCAGGCGCTGAACGACAAGGATCTGCGCTTTCTCGGCCGTTTGCACAATGTCGATGAGGCCCTGCATGCGATCGGCCTGGCGCGCGAGATTTTCCCACGGTTGTCCTTCGACCTGATCTACGCGCGGCCGGACCAGACGCCTGAAGCGTGGCAGACGGAACTCGAGCAGGCGATCGGCCACGCCGCCGACCATCTGTCGCTGTACCAGCTGACCATCGAGGAAGGCACGCCGTTCCATGCACTGCATGCAGCAAGGAAATTCATCATTCCAGACAACGATGTTGCCGCCGATCTCTATGCGTTGACGCAGGAGATCACCGCCGCGCACGGACTGCCGGCCTACGAGATTTCCAACCACGCCAGGCCCGGCGCCGAAAGCCGGCACAATCTCACCTACTGGCGCTATGGCGAATATGTCGGCGTCGGTCCCGGCGCGCATGGCCGTTTCGTCGAGAGCGGGCGGCGCGTGGTGACAATCGCCGAGAAAATGCCGGAGACCTGGGCCAATCTGGTCGAGGCCAAGGGCCATGGCGTCACCGGCGGCGAGATCCTAACGCGATCGGAAGAAGCCGACGAGTTCCTGCTGATGGGGCTGAGGCTGGCGGAAGGCATCGACCTTTCCCGCTACGAGGCGTTTTCCGGGCGCGGCCTGTCGACGGCACGGCTGTCGGTGCTGCAGGACGAAGGCCTGGTGGCGCCGATCGGCAATGCCCGCCTGCGCGCCACGCCGGCCGGCATGATCGTGCTCGATGCCGTCGTGGCGGATCTGGCCAGATAGTACCGGTGAAGAACGTTCTCTTCGTCTGCAGCCAGAATCGCTTGCGCAGCCCGACGGCGGAGCAGGTGTTTTCCGGTCGCAGGGACATCGAGGTCGCTTCGGCCGGCACCAATCACGATGCCGACACTCCGTTGACGCACGAACTTGTCGCCTGGGCCGATATCATCTTCGTGATGGAAAAGGCGCACCGCGGCAAACTGCAGCAGAAATTCAGGGCCAGTCTAAGGAAGGCTCGGGTGATCTGCCTCGATATTCCCGACGACTATGAATTCATGGACCCGGAACTGGTCCGGTTGCTGGCGGTGAAGGTATCGCGATATCTCTGAAGGCTGTCGCGCTACTGCGCCTTCGTCATCCTCGGGCTTGACCCGAGGATCCATGCCGCTACCCTTGTCGAAGAATGCTGCGGTAGAATAATTCTGAACTGTCGAAACGCTTGAATATTACGGCATGGATCCGGGTGTCTGCGCCGCGTCGCTGCGCTCCTTGCTCCGTCCCAGGATGACGAAAAGAGGATCAAGCGTCGTGCTTGAAACGACGCTTGCCGCGGTCCTTCTCGGCATGCGCTTCTCCGGAGCGGGTCTGCTTGATCTCGCTCTTGTCGCGCGGGGCAGAATGCTGGTCGCCTGTGGGATGTGATGCTGCGCCATCGCGGGCGCTTTTTGTTTCGAGACGGATGATGAAAATATCGAAGCGATTGGGCATCGTCCGGTCAGTGCTCCGTCGTGCTGTCGGTTTCGGTTACGGGCTTGCTCTCTGCCAATGGCTGGCGTGCGAGCGGTTTCCTGGCCTCGCCATCCGCGTTGCCACGCAGGCTCTTGTCGCCTGGCGCGGCGAAGCGCTTGCGGCCGGCATAATAGGGTTCGAAAACGTCCTGTATCGTCAGGCTGTCCATCCTGCTCCTCCCGAGATCAGGGTTAAAATTCGCCGGCAACGGTTTCGTTCCCTACTATGGCAAAGGCATGGCGGCCGGTTCACGTCGGGACCCCGTTTGGAACCGGGCGTTTGCAACCCAGGCTTTTGCAACCAGGCGTGAGCCGTGCCAAACAGGGTCGAACGGAGTTGTGCAGGTGACCGGCGAATTGGCCAAACGCAGTTATGTGGTCGGGCAGACCGAGATCGCCGCCCGGCCGCTCGAGCCGGCGCTCTATCTGGTGGCTACGCCGATCGGCAATCTCGCCGACATCACGCTGCGCGCGCTGGAAACGCTCGCCGCCGCAGATATCGTCGCCTGCGAGGACACGCGTGTTTCGCGCGTCCTGCTCGACCGCTACGGCATCCGCCGCCGCACCACCGCCTATCACGAGCACAATGCCGCCGAGGCCGGGCCGAAGCTGATCGCGGCACTGCTGGCCGGGCAGAGCGTAGCGCTGATCTCTGATGCCGGCACACCGCTCATCTCCGATCCCGGCTACCGGCTGGTTGGCGAGGCGCTGGAACGCGGCATTCGTGTCGTGCCGATCCCCGGACCGTCGGCGCCACTTGCCGCTCTGACGGCATCCGGCCTGCCTTCGGACGCCTTTCTGTTTGCCGGCTTCCTGCCGGTGAAGACCGGCCAGCGGCTGACGCGGCTGGAAGCGCTGAAGGCGGTGCCGGCAACGTTGATCTTCTTCGAATCGCCGCGCCGGCTGGCCGAGACGCTCAGTGCCATGGTCGAGGTGCTGGGCGGCGCCCGCAAGGCGGCGATCGGCCGCGAGTTGACCAAGACTTTCGAGGAGATGCGGACCGGCACCCTGCAGTCACTCGCCGGCCATTACGCGGCAGCCGATACGCCTAAGGGCGAAATCGTCATCTGCGTCGGCCCGGCCGATGCGGTCGCTGATGAGCCTGAAGACATCGACCGGCTGCTGCTTTCGCTGGCGGCCGAGATGCCGGCCTCCAAGGCGGCGGCGGAAGCCGCCAAGATGACGGGTGGCCAAAAACAGACGCTCTACCGACGGCTGCTCGACCTCAGGAATGCCGGAAGAGACGGGGCCGGCGGAGACCGCGATGGCTGAACGGCGGAGCGCCAGCCGGCAAAAGGCCTACCGGCGCGGCCATCACGGTGAATGGCTGGCGGCGGCGGCGCTGATGCTGAAGGGCTACCGGATTCTTGCCCGCCGCCACCGTACCAGGTTTGGCGAGATCGACCTGATCGCGCGGCGTGGCGATTTGGTGCTGATCGTCGAGGTCAAGGCACGCCGTACGCTGATCGAGGCGATGGAGGCCGTCGGCCGCGAATCGGAGCGCCGCATCGAAGGCGCGGCCGATTTCTGGCTGTCGCGCCAATCCGACTACGGAAAATTATCGGTGCGCTTCGACATGGTGGCGGTATTGCCGTGGCGCTGGCCGGTGCATGTCGAGAACGTTTTTTACGGGGGGAACTAGGTCATTCCCGAAGTGGGGTCGGTTTTGCCGCGATCTCCGGTTCAGATTCGATTGCCTGTCGTCTCGTCGATGGGAACAAGCAAGTAGCGCCATTTGCCGCCTGGATCATGTGCCGACGCTCACCTGGATTCGCTCAATCGATCGGTTTGTCGACCTGGTCTCCGCCCAGCACTGACTGGAACAAAAGCGTTCCTGCGTTGTTCTCCAACCGTCCTGATGTTCGACGGGCTGGTTCAAATGCCGATCAGGGCAGTCCTCGTGGCAGGCGTGCGAGGACAAGGGATGGCGAGGCAAATGGATCCTGACGATCTCAACCAGGAACGGATCGTCACCGTGTTCGGCGGAACTGGCTTTCTCGGGCGCAGGATCGTGACGCGGCTCCTGGAAAGGGGTTTCACGGTGCGCGCCGCATCTCGCCATCCGGCTCGCGTGGCCCTGGTCTTTTCCTCGATTACAAGGATGCCCGAAGCAGTCGAGGCGGATATATTGGATGCGTCCTCGATTGGGTCGGCCATTACCGGATCACAGGCGGTCGTGAATGCTATCAGTCTTTACGTCGAGCAGGGCGTCCAGACCTTTGAACGCGTCCATGTGAAAGCCGCGGCCGATCTCGCTGCCGTGTCGCGCAAGGTCGAGATCGATCAGTTCGTCCAGATTTCAGGGATCGGCTCCGATCCTCAATCGGATTCGAATTATATAAGGGCACGTGGGCGCGGAGAAGTTGCCGTGGGAAACGCATTTCCCGGCGCTTTCATTGTGCGTCCCGCCGTCATGACAGGACCTGACGACGCTTTCCTCACGACCATTGTGAGGCTGATACGCCTCCTGCCGGTCTATCCGCTGTTCGGCGATGGTGGCACACGGCTTCAGCCGGTCTATGTGGCCGACGTCGCGGAAGCAGTGAGCCGGCTGATCGACGGGCGAAGCCACAAGGGTTCATCCATATTCGAATTCGGGGGCCCGCGTATCTATACCTATAAGGAATTGCTTCGGGAGATCGCCCGACAGCTCGATACGCACGTAAAGCTGATGCCGGTGCCGTTTGCTGTATGGAACGCCTTGGCTGGCGTCGCGGAACTCCTCCCGGCTGCCCCCATAACGCGCAACCAGATCGATCTTATGCGTCAGGATAATGTGGCAGCAATCAACGCGCCGGGCCTGAAGGAACTCGACATCGAGCCGCGGGATATCGACGAGGTGATCCGCGTGATCGAACAGCGCCGTGGCGTAGGCTCGCGCTCGTCTCCGCCTTAGGACGGCCCTCTGATCCTGGCGGGAACCTATCGCCGCGCGACAGGTTGGTCGAGCTTGAAGCCAATGAAAGAAGGAAAAGAACCATGGCCAGATGCGATCAATGCGGGAATGACTACGACAAGGCTTTCAAAGTGACGATGGCCGAGGAGACCTACACATTCGACAGCTTCGAATGCGCGGTCGAGAAACTTGCTCCGACGTGTCCGCATTGCGGATGCCGGATCATCGGACATGGCGTCGAACAGGATGACATCATCTACTGCTGCGCACATTGCGCCGCTGAGGAAGGTGCGAGCGCGCTGACCGATCGCGCGCCTTGATGCACCTCCTTTGGCGTCTCCAGGGCGACCATTCCGAATGACTGCGCCGGCTCATCCCCATATGGCCAGTGCTGTCAGCCCGACGACGACCAGCCGAGGTCCAGACGCGCCGAGGTCAAGGCCGCCGCACCTGGACAAGTCGCTCCACAATGCCAGCCACCTCCTCTGGAATGGCCGGTATGGTGCCCGATTTCCGTGTCGACCCGAAATCGAGGCCGGCGAAAAAGAGACCTGGAACAGCGCCGACGCCATCCTCGTGGACGGGCTGGCCGGCCGCATCGAGCGCGCCAGGAAGCCGGACCCATGAGAAATCGCCGGTGAAACCCGTGCACCAGATCACTGATCTGATGCCGCTCGCCGTCCAGTCGAGGGAGCGGATCGGAGGATCGGGCAAGCGCGGGGCAACCGTCTCGGCTGGATCATCCTCGGCCAGGGGCGCATCGAGGCCGGCGCGCTCAATGTACTCGTCGACCAGGCGCTTGGCATTCGCCGAAACCTCGTCGGCAAATCGCATATGGTCGTCGAGTTCGTCGCCGAAGACGAGGCTGCCATTCTCCACGCCCCTGAAGCGGCCGAGCAGCACCACGCCCTGTGCACCCAGCGATTGCAGGCTGATTGTATGGGTCGCGCCGACCAGCGCGCGGGCCTGCAGCTTGCCGGAGGGGAGGACGAGTTCCTTGCGCGGAACGTCGAGAAAACCGGACAGCGTCAGCCATTTAAGTATGTTGCCCCCGCGGTAGCGCCGCACCCAACGGCCGTTGCGGCTGGTCGCCAAAAAGACCGCACGTCCGGCCACCGCCAGATCCTCGGCGATCTGGCCGCCCGACTGGCCGCTGCCGACCACCAGCACCGCGCCATTCTCGAACTCGGCCGGGTTGCGATAAGCCGAAGAATCGACTTGGCGAACTGCCGCCGGCAATTCCGCCGACCCTGGTGGCCGGACCTGTCGGTTCTGGCCGCCGGTGGCGATCACCACATTGCGCGCCAGAAGCACGCCACGAGCCGCCGTAGTGACGCGAAAGATCCCATCGTCTCTCGTCAGCTCTTGAACCGGAGTTTGGGTGCTTACCGGCAGGCGGTGCCGCTCGGCATAGCCTTCGAGATACGCGACAAATTCATGGTGGGTTATCGCGCCCCAGGGCTCCGGCCCCTCGTAGGAATCACCGGGTAAGATGGAGCGAATGGTCGGCGAATTCAGTCGAAACGAATTCCATCGCTGCGTTCGCCACGTTTCGCCGATCCGGCCTCGATCGAGCACACGGTGGTCGCGGCCCTGCCGTTTCAAGAAGTAGCTGACGCCGAGCCCCGCCGGACCGGCGCCAATAACGAGGGCGTCAAGAACTTCGCTCATGCATTCCCCCTGCCAACCATACGTCCACAAGATCGTATGGCTCGGCTTCGGGCAAGAACAGAGTTCCGGCTGGGATTGCGCTATCCGCGCCGGCTCACCCCCAGATTGCCAGCCCCGCCAGGCCGACGATGCCCACGACCAGCCGCCACCAGCCGAACAGCGCATAGCCATGGCGCGAGACATAGTCGAGCAGGAAGCGCACGACGATTAGCGCGGTGACGAAGGCGGCGACGAAGCCGACGGCGATGATAGGCAGGTCGGCACTGCTCAGCACATTGCGGTTCTTGAACAGGTCGAAGGCGAAGGCGCCGACCATGGTCGGGATGGCAAGGAAGAAGGAGAATTCCGCCGCCGCCCGTTTGTCGACCCCGAGCAGCAGCGCGCCGACGATGGTCGAACCCGAGCGCGATGTGCCGGGGATCAGCGACAAGCACTGGAACAGCCCGATCTGCAGATAGAGCCTGGTCGGGAACCGCTCGACATCGTGGTAATATGGCTTCGGCTTCATGCGATCGACCAGCAGCAGGATGACGCCGCCGATGATCAGCATGATGCAGATCAGCCGCGGCGATTCGAACAGCACCGTCTTGATGAAATCATGCGCCAGCGCGCCGACTACGGCCGCCGGCAGGAACGCGATGAGAATGCCAAGGACGAAATGCCGCGTCAGCCGATCGTATGGCAGTTCGAGCAGCATCTTCCAGAGCCGGTGGAAATAGACGCTGAGGATCGCCAATATGGCGCCGAGCTGGATCAGGATCTCGAAGGCCTTGCCGGTCGAATGAAAGCCGAGGAAATGGCCGGCGAGCAGGATATGACCGGTCGAAGACACCGGAATAAACTCGGTCAGGCCCTCGAGCATGCCGAGCAGCAGTGCTTCGACGACGGTCTGGCTTTCCATGGCAACCTCGGCGTTGGAGGGAGGGCTTGAGAAAACGGCTTGCTTGTCACGGCGCGGAACTCCCCCTATAGGTCGCAGCACCCTGACAGCCCCTGAATCGGGCGGCCAAGACTTACCGGCGCAGCCGGCGATTTGCCAGTGCGCTCTATTATCGCGGGACCATGCTAACGCTTTTCCACCATCCGATGTTCGCCAGCTGCCGCTTCGTCCGCCTCGCCTTTGGCGAGTATGGCGAGGAACTGGCACTGATCGAAGAGAAGCCGTGGACGCGGCGCAAGGAGTTCCTGGCGCTGAACCCGGCCGGCACGCTGCCGATCCTGCTTGCCGAGGGCGACGTGCCGATTGTTGGCGCAGTGGTCATTGCCGAATATCTCGACGAGACGCGCGGCGTACTCAAGCGCGACAAGCGGCTATTCGCCGAAGACCCGATGGAACGCGCCGAAATCCGCCGGCTGACCGACTGGTACCTCAACAAGGCGGAAAGCGAGGTTACCCGGCATCTGGTGCGCGAGCGCGTTCTGAAGCCGGTCATGCCGGAAACAGCGGGCGGCGGCTCGCCCGATTCGGCGGCGATCCGCGCCGCCCGCGCCAATATCCGCCAGCACATGAAATACACCAACTGGCTGGCCGGCACCCGTCATTGGCTGGCCGGCAACAAGGTCACCTATGCCGATCTCGCGGCGGCGGCGGCACTGTCGGTGCTCGACTATCTCGGCGAGATCGACTGGCGCGAACACAGCGCCGCGCGCGAATGGTATACAAGGGTGAAATCACGGCCTTCGTTCCGGCCGCTTCTGTCCGACCGGGTGCGTGGCCTGTCGCCGGTGTCACATTATGCGGACCTCGATTTCTGATACGGCAAAGCTGCGCGCGCTGATCGACCGCGAGGCGCGGAACGCCGGCTTTGACGCCGTCGCCGTCACAACGCCCGATGCGATTCCGCGGGCGCCGGAACGGCTGGCCGAATTCGTTGCCGACGGCTTTCACGGCTCGATGGGCTGGATTGCCGAAACGCTCGAGCGGCGAGGCAAACCAGCGGCGCTCTGGCCAGAGGTCCGCTCGATCATCGTGCTGGCGATGAATTACGGCCCCGACCGCGACCCGCGCGACATCCTGGCAAAACGCGATCGCGGCGCGATCTCCGCCTATGCGCAGAACCGCGATTATCATGACGTCATGAAAGGCCGGCTGAAGGCGATCGCCGGCAAGCTTGTTGCGCGCGCCGGCGGCGACGTCAAAGTGTTTGTCGACACCGCGCCGGTGATGGAAAAGCCGCTGGCCGAGGCGGCCGGCCTCGGTTGGCAAGGCAAGCACACCAACCTGGTCAGCCGCGCCCATGGTTCCTGGCTGTTCCTCGGCACCATCTTCACGACGGCCGAGCTGGTGCCGGGCGCGCCTGAGGACGATCATTGCGGCTCCTGCCGCGCCTGTCTCGACGCCTGCCCGACGGACGCCTTTCCGGCGCCTTACCGGCTCGATGCGCGGCGCTGCATTTCATACCTCACCATCGAGAACAAAGGACCGATCCCACATGAGTTCCGGGAAAAGATCGGCAATCGCATCTATGGCTGCGACGACTGCCTGGCCGCCTGTCCGTGGAACAAGTTCGCCCAAGCTGCCTCCGAGGCTAAGCTTGCCGCCCGCGCGGACTTGCGCGAACCGCCGCTCGCCGAGCTGCTTTGCCTGAACGACGCTGCCTTCCGCGCGCTTTTTTCGGGCTCGCCGGTCAAGCGCATCGGCCGCGACCGTTTTATCCGCAACGTGCTGATCGCGGCCGGCAATTCCCAGGACTTGTCGCTGGCCGGCGCCGTCCGCGCGCTGCTCGACGATGCCTCGCCGCTGGTTCGCGGCGCCGCGGTATGGGCGCTGTCGCGGCTAGTGCCGGGTCAGGAATTTGCCGAACGTGCCGCAGCCGCTTTGCAAGTAGAAGGTGACGAGGCGGTAAGAGGCGAATGGCTTCTGGCCCTGCCAAAGCCGATCGAGGCCCATACATGACAAAAAAGCAGATTTTCATCTTCGGCGCCGGTTATTCGGGCAGGGCCTTCGCCGGCGCCAACAGGGATGCCGACACAACGATCTTCGGTACAACACGGTCGCTGGAAAAATTCGCGGCGCTGCGGCAAGCCGGTATCGTGCCGCTGCGTTTCGATGGCACGCCGACTTCCGAAATCGGCGATGCGCTTGGGAAGACAACCCATCTCGTCGTCTCGGTCGCGCCGGACGAGGCCGGCGACCCGGTGCTGGGCGCGGCACGCGAGGTGATCGTGGCCAACATGCCGGAGCTCGAATGGATCGCCTATCTCTCCACCGTCGGCGTCTATGGCGACCATGGCGGCAACTGGGTGGACGAGGCCGCCGAATGCCGGCCGTTGTCGAAGCGGTCGGTGATGCGTGTCGCAGCCGAGCAGGATTGGCTGCAACTGGGCCACGACATCCACCGGCCGGTGGCGATCCTGCGGCTTTCCGGCATTTATGGGCCGGGCCGCAACGCCCTGGTCAATCTCGAAAACGGCACCGCCCGGCGACTGGTCAAGCCGGGCCAGGTGTTCAACCGCATCCATTGCGACGATATTGCCGGCGCTCTCTGGCATCTAGCCGAAGGCGATCGCGGCGGCATCTTCAACGTCACCGACGACCTGCCGGCGCCGCCGCAGGACGTCGTCGCCTATGCCGCCAGGTTGATGGGCATCGAGCCGCCGCCCGAAATTCCGTTCGAGACCGCCCAACTTTCGCCCATGGCGCGGTCCTTCTATGGCGAGAACAAGCGTGTCGCCAACGCGGCGATCAAGGCGGCCGGCTATGGCTTTCGCTTCCCCGACTACCGCTCGGCTCTCGACGCCATGTGGGCGAGCGGCGACTGGCGCGACGGCGAGGCGCGCAGTCCGATGAAACGGTCGTGATCGATACGTTGCGCGGGGCGTGGTATGATGCGGTTCAAATCGCGGAGGGGTCCAGCTTGGGGAAGACGTTAAAGCGAGCCTTGCCGGGAAAAACACTGCTGCTGACGGCAGCACTGGCCGTCGCCGGCCTAACGCTTGCCGCGCAAACGGCGAGCGCCGAGCAACGGGCAAAAGAGCTGTTCGGCGCCAAAAAGCTGCCGGCACTCGCAGCAGCGCAATCGATCGGCTTTTATTCCAAAGGCTGTTTTTCCGGCGGCGTCGCGCTGCCCATGGACGGCCGGCACTGGGAGGTGATGCGACCGTCGCGCAACCGCCGTTGGGGCCATCCGGCGATGATCGCGATGATCGAGAAACTATCGCGCGATGCCGCGGCCGACGGCTGGCCGGGCCTGTTGATCGGCGACATCTCGCAACCGCGCGGCGGGCCGATGCTGAGCGGCCATGCCTCGCACCAGATCGGCCTCGACGCCGACATCTGGCTAACGCCGATGCCCGACCGCAAGCTTTCGACCGAAGAGCGCGAAAACATCAGCGCTACCTTGATGGTCGATGAAAAGACCCATCTGGTAAAGGATGGCCTGTGGACGCCGATGCACACGCGGCTGTTGAGGCGCGCCGCGAGCTATCCCGAAGTCGAGCGCATCCTGGTCAATCCAGGGATCAAGAAGAAGCTCTGCGACACGGTCAAAGGCGACCGCAGCTGGTTGCGCAAGGTCAGGCCGTTCTGGGGCCACGATTACCACTTCCACATTCGTATCGGCTGCCAGCCTGGGTCACCCGACTGCAAGGCGCAGGAAGCGACGGCGCCAGGCGATGGCTGCGACCAGGCGCTGGCCTGGTGGTTCACCGAGGAGCCGTGGCGCCCCAACAAGAATCCGGACAAGCCGAAGGCACGCGACGTGATGACGATGGCGAACCTGCCCAGGCAATGCCAGTTCGTGCTCGACGCGCCGGCTCCGGCCTCGGCGGAAGCAGTCACCTATTATGGCGACGGCGTGCCGATCGCGGCCGTACCCGCTCCCGCGGCAGAGCCTTCGCCGCCGCCGACGGTCGCAGCCGGCGCGGCAGCGCTTCCGGCCTCGGCGAACGCCTTTGTGGCGACCCCCGAGATCCGCATTCCGCTGCCGCGGCCACGACCGGGGCACTGATGCGGGCAGCGTGTTCGCTGTCTGCATCCGTGCATCTCCACTTCGAAAACCGATTTCCCTTTTTGCGGTCATGCGCTAGTCAACGAGAGAACGGCGATACGCGTCGGGAACGGACGAGAGCATGCCAGGCGTAAGCGACGACGACACTCTGTTGCGGTTTCCGATTCTGATCGGCGACATAGGCGGCACCAATGCGCGCTTCTCGATCGTGCTTGACGCGAATTCCGAAGCCGGCGAGCCGACGATCGTCCAGACCGCCAACTTCAATACGATCGACGAGGCGATCCAGTCGGCCGTGCTCGACCGCTCGTCGGTCCGGCCGAATTCAGCTGTGCTGGCGGTAGCCGGTCCTGTCGAAAGCGACGAGATCCCGCTTACCAATTGCCCATGGATCGTCAAGCCGAGACAGATGTTCGCCAGTCTCGGTCTCAGCGACGTCGTGGTGCTCAACGACTTCGAGGCGCAGGCGCTGGCCGTCGTCGCGCTCGGCGAAGAGCATATGGAAAAGATCGGCGGTGACGCGCCGGAACCGAATTCCGGGCGGGTGGTGCTCGGCCCGGGAACCGGGCTCGGCGTCGCCGGGCTGGTCTATGCGCTGCATCACTGGATACCGGTGCCCGGCGAGGGCGGCCATATGGATATCGGCCCGCGCTCGCCGCGCGATTTCCAGGTGTTTCCGCATATCGAGAAGCTCGAGGGCCGCATCTCCGGCGAACAGATCCTGTCCGGGCGCGGCCTAGTCAATGCCTACCGGGCGGTGGCCAAGGCGGACGGCAAGCCGTCGCCCTTTACCACGCCCGCCGAGATCACCGCCGCGGCGCTGGCAAAGAACGATCCGGTAGCCGAAGAGGCGCTGTCGATCTTCGTCACCTGCCTGGGGCGCACCGCCGGCGATCTCGCTCTGGTGTTCATGAGCCGCGGCGGCGTGTTTCTCACCGGCGGCATCGCGCAAAAAATCCTGCCGGCACTGCGCACCGGCAATTTCCGCGCCGCCTTCGAGGACAAGGCGCCGCATAGCGCCCTGATGCGCAGCATGCCGGTCTATGTCATCACCCATCCGCTAGCGGCGCTTTTAGGGCTGGCCGCCTATGCCAGAAATCCGTCGCTGTTCGGCGTGCAGACGGCGGGGCGGCGCTGGCGGGTCTAGGACACACGCTGCGCCGCGACGAAGTTTCGCCGTCCCCGGCCATAGGCAAGCCGCCATTGGGGCGTTAAGAGGTTGCCGAATTGCAGCCCGGCCGAACCGAAACCACAAAGCGCTCCAACTTGACACTTCCAGCACCAACCAAAGGGAAAGTCCGTCCCAGCGAGATCGTGGCGGTGATCCGCCGCATCATCGCCGAGAACAGCCGCGACTATCGCTGGTACTATGCTCTTGCCGTGCTGTGCCTGGTGACGATCGCGGCGACGACCGCCTTCACAGCCTGGATCATGAAGGATGTCATCGATCAGATCTTCTACCAACAGCGCGGCGATCTTATCGCGCTGATCAGCGTGTCGATCCTGGCCGCCTTCATGCTGCGCGGGCTGGCCAGCTACGGCCAGGCAGTGACGCTGGCCAAAATCGGCAACAATCTGGTGGCGCGTTATCAGCGCCGCATCTTCGACCATCTGATGAAGCTCGGCGTCAGCTTCTTCAACGACACCCGCTCGGGCCGGCTCGCCGCGCAGATCAACGAGAACGTCAACGGCATCCGCGATCTCCTGTCGATGACGCTGACATCGCTGGCGCGCGATGCCGTGTCGCTTGTCGCGCTGGTCGGCGTCATGATCTGGCAGGACCCGATGCTCTCGGCGATGTCGCTGCTGATCGGCCCGCCTTTGATCTACAGTGTCACCTATCTGATGCGCCGGGTGCGTCGCATCACCCGTGAATCGGTGCAGATCAACTCGCGGCTGATCGGCGCGATGCAGGAAGCGACGCAAGGCATCGCTATCGTCAAGGCCTTCACTCTGGAAGACGAGCTGTCGCGCCGCATCGGCGGCCTCGTCGCGGGCGCCGAGCAGCGGGCAAACAAGATCGCCCGCGTCTCGGAACGGCTGACGCCGATCTCCGAAATGCTGGCCGGCTTCGCCGTCGCCGGCGTCATCGCCTATTCCGGCTACCGGGCGACTATCGGCGGCCAACCGCCGGGCGCGGTGTTTGCCTTCATCACCGCCCTGCTGCTTGCCTATGACCCCGCCAGGCGGCTGGCGCGTATGCAGGTCGGCATGGAAAAGTCGCTGGTCAATGCGCGCATGATCTACGAGCTTCTCGACCTCGAGCCGCAGCAGGGTGACGTGCCGGGAGCCGCCGAGGCGAAATTCACCTCTGGCGAAGTGCGCTTCAACAATGTGTCCTTCCGCTATGTCGAAGAGGCGCCGGTCCTGCAGGATCTGAGCTTTGTCGCCGCTGCCGGCAAGGTGACTGCCATCGTCGGAGCTTCGGGCGCCGGCAAGACGACGCTGGTTGCGCTGCTGCAGCGCTTCTACGACGTCGAGTCGGGCAGCATCGATATCGATGGCCAGGACATTTCAAAGGTCACCAAGCATTCGCTGCGCGGCTCGATCGCCTATGTTTCGCAGCAGCCTTATCTGTTCGAAGGCACCATCCGCGACAACATCCGCTACGGCAGGCTGAGCGCCACCGCCGCCGAGATTGAACGCGCCGCCCAACAGGCCGCGGCCGACGATTTCATTCGCCAGCAGCCGCAAGGCTACGACACGCCCGTCGGCGAGAACGGCGTGACGCTGTCGGGCGGCCAGCGCCAGCGCGTATCGATTGCCCGCGCCATCGTTCGGCAGGCGCCGATCCTGCTGCTCGACGAAGCCACCTCGGCGCTCGACAACGAGGCCGAGGCCCGCGTCCAGGAAGCGCTGACCCATGTCATGGAAGGGCGCACCACCATTGTCATCGCGCACCGGCTGTCGACGGTGGTCAATGCCGACCATATCATCGTGCTGGAGCAGGGCCGGCTGGTCGAACAGGGCACGCACGCCTCGCTGATGGCCGACCCGCACAGCGTCTATGCGCGGTTTCACCGGGTGCAAGGCAGGAAAGGGCTGGGGCTTGTCGATGACGGCAAGCCAATCCAGAGTGCGGCGCAAAATGCCCGCGCGAAAAAGGTGGTCGGGAGACATTCATGAGTGACATGCCGACCGCGAGTGAAATGGGCCTGGTGGTGGTCGGCGCTGCCGGCCGCATGGGCCAGGCGCTGATCCGCGCCATCCACACCATACCGGGCGCGCGTGTCGCCGGCGCCATCGCGCCGGCCGGATCGCCCCATATCGGCAAGGATGCCGGCGAGCTGGCCGGCGTCGGCCGGCTCGGCGTGGCGATCGGGGACGATCCGCTGCCGGTCTTCGCCAAGGCCGACGGCGTACTCGATTTCACCACCCCGGAAGCGACCGTCGAATTCGCCGGCTACGCGGCGCAGGCGCGCATCGCCCACATCATCGGCACCACCGGCTGTTCGGCCGAAGACAACGCCAGGATCGCGGCCGCCGCGCGGCACGCGACGATCGTCAAGTCAGGCAATATGAGCCTCGGCGTCAATCTGCTGGCGGTGCTGGTGGAGCAGGCGGCGCGCGCGCTCGATGCCGACGATTTCGACATCGAGATCCTGGAAATGCATCACCGGCACAAGGTCGACGCGCCGTCGGGAACGGCGCTGCTGCTCGGCGAAGCCGCCGCTAATGGGCGCGGCATCGACCTTGACGGGAACAGCGTGCGGTCGCGCGACGGTCATACCGGCGTGCGCAAGGCAGGCTCGATCGGTTTCGCCAGCTTGCGCGGCGGCTCGGTCGTCGGCGACCACAGTGTGGTGCTGGCCGGTACCGGCGAGCGCATCACGCTCGCCCACCATGCCGAGGACCGGGCGATCTTTGCCCGCGGCGCAGTCAAGGCAGCCCTGTGGGCGCGCGGCCGCAAGCCGGGCCTCTATTCGATGCGGGACGTGCTCGGCCTGACCAGTTGATCCATAAAAATTTGAAGGAGCAAATATGTCGAGAACTCTCGTGCTCGTGCGCCACGGCCAGAGCGAGTGGAACCTGAAGAACCTTTTTACCGGCTGGCGCGACGTCGACCTGACCGAACTAGGCCATACCGAAGCCAAGGCGGCCGGCGCCAAGCTCAGGGCGCGCGGCATGAAATTCGACATCGCCTTCACGTCGTCGCTGATCCGGGCGCAGAAGACCTGTCAGCACATTCTAGACGCTGTCGGCCAGAGCGGGCTCGAGACCATCCGCGACCAGGCGCTGAACGAGCGCGACTATGGCGATCTCTCCGGCCTCAACAAGGATGATGCGCGCAAGAAATGGGGCGAGGAGCAGGTGCATGTCTGGCGCCGCTCCTATGACGTGCCGCCGCCCGGCGGGGAAAGCCTGAAGGATACCGGCGCGCGCGTCTGGCCCTATTACCTGCACGATCTGCAGCCGCATGTGCTGCGCGGCGGCACCGTGCTGGTGGCGGCGCACGGCAATTCGCTGCGCGCGCTGATCATGGCGCTGGACGGCAAGTCGGGCGAGGAGATCGTCAAGCTCGAGCTCGGCACCGGTGTGCCGATCATCTATACGCTCAACGCCGATTCCACGGTAGCGTCGAAGGAAGTGCTGGAGCATTGAGCCGGAGAAGGAACGCGGCTTTCAAAAAAGCGCGTTGACACTCATCCTTTGCCCGCTTAATGAGCGCGCACCAGCCCAGATGGCGGAATTGGTAGACGCGCACGGTTCAGGTCCGTGTTCCGCAAGGAGTGGAGGTTCGAGTCCTCTTCTGGGCACCAAATTCCCGTTTCGAACTTTTGATAAGGTTCAGGAACCCCAAGAAAAAGCCCCGGTTTTGCCGGGCCTTTTTCTTGGCCGGATGTCCTCTGTCGCCCATGGTACCCCATAAGTATCCAATAATTATCCGTCCGGGTTAGGCAGCGATCTGTCGTTGCGGCAGCGCACCAGCGGAAGGATTTCGCCGGAGATCACTCTGGTGATCTTTTGCTGCTTGGCGTTGGTTACGACGGTCATGCACGCGCATCCGTAGCCGTGGCCGGAACCAGGCACATTGGTCTCGACGAATTGCCGCTCGTCAAAGGCCGGCACATTGTCGATGCCTTTGGGATCCGGTCGCCCCTGCATCTGCATCCACCAATCCCCGTCACTGTCGGTCAGGACGAGGTTGCCGGGTGTCGGGCTGGAGTACCAGCCACAACGGCGCTCGGCGTAGGCGGCGGCAGGCAAGGACATGATGGCTAGGCAGAAACAGGTAGCGAATAATGGGCGCATGAGAACCTTTACCTCCTTAAGTAAAGCAGGTCATGCCGCCGATAATCTGCGTTGACGCAGGTAACGAGGCGGCATGATTTTGTAGGCCTTATGGCCTCAACTTCGTGTCCACATTTTCTTCGATCAATCCGCAATGAAGCGTCACAGGCTTCCTTTGGACATCGCTTAGTGGACCGTCGATGAAATCGCAGCTGAGCAGATTGTCCGGACTGCTCTTGCGTGCGGATGCAACGTTGACGTTGACCTCGGGAGGGCCGGCAAGCCAGTCGAGACGCTTCGTGTCGACCTTTGTGCCGCCGATGTGGGCGTGGCCCGCTGTGCCCGCTATCTCGACCTCTTCGTCCTGCGGCGTGAGATCGATCTGGCCGACTTCGTTGGCGTGCTTCTCGGCACTCCGCTTCGGGTCACCGTAATAGGAGGCGAGGACAACGATCCCTTCCTTTTCAGTCGCGAGCTTGGCGGCTGCTTTTTTGGACAGCGTGACGTTGACGTCGAAGCCGAGGTCGCCCTGGGCTGTCGCCGGCACAGCACATGCTAACAGCGCAGATGCTGCAATCGTTACTGCGGGCAGTGATCTATAGCGTTTCACAATCCACCTCCTTTAGCCCCTCACGCAATGCCGATACCCCCGCATCCTTTCGTGTCTGGCTCCCGCATCACGCTCGCCGCCGGCTTCACCGTGAAACAACATTCAGACCAACGCGCGACAGTTGAGGATCTGCTGGAGGCAGATTCAAACGCTTCAATCTGTCGGCGGTTTCCTGCTCTATGTGCAGCCCCCAATCGGAAAAGAACCGGGTCAGGTCCTGATTTGCGACCGTACTGGCACGCAGGATGAAGGTTTGTACCTTGACCGCATCCTGCTTATTGGCATCGTCCAGTGGATGCTCGCGGTAATATCGGTGAAGCTTCGGATAGAAGTCCTCGCCGAGACCCCGGCGCAATTGATCGAACATGACCAGCCGCACCCAAAGCTCATCGTCGTCATCCGCGCTGGCACGCATTTGTTTTTCATTGTCGAAATCGCGCGTCTTCCGCGCCAGATATCGCGCCGCCAGATCCAGCGGCGTCTTGCCGGTAGAGTCATCGCGCTCTTTCAAGCGGGACGGATGGCCAAAATGTGCCTGGGCATTGAGGGAATAGATATTGACCGTAGTTTCTACGATCTCGCCCCAGGTCCAATCCTCCTGCTGGTACATATGGCCGGTTTCATGCCAGATCGACCACGCTTGCCGCAGCTTATTCACGTCCAGCAAATCACCCATGTTGCTGCCGGGGACACCCATAAAATAGTTGCGTCGTCGAAGACCTTCGCCGGTGTCACCGTGTCCTGCTGATAGTGCATGCGCAAACGGGATGCCCGATGAAGTTTGGAGGAACCGTCGAGACCGGATAGTGCATCGTACCAGCCTAGAATTTGCTCGAGGGCGTCGAGAATTTCCGCAGGGTCGTCCTGAGGCGCCCTCATATAGACTTTGCGGGTCGCGGTAATGGCAACACGCTCGCTTATCATCTCGACGAATGGCGCACCGGGCATGTCGGTGAGCATTTTACGCCAGTCTTCGAAGCTTGTTTTTCCCTTGACGTAGAGGGGGATCGAACTGCCGCCGCGCACGATTGCCACGTCGATCGGAGGCAGAGCCGCACTGAAGCCGCTGTAGGCGTAGCGGAAATGGATCAGCCCGTCGCGCTTCGCCGTGAAGTCGGTGCGCCCTTCCTTGGCAATGACCAATTGCGGGTCATCCTGGGGTCTTTCGTCATAGAAGCTGTTCATCGGGCCGATCATGATCATCAAGCCGTCGGGGGAAGGCGGCAGGCCTTCGGCCGTAACCGATACTGCCTCTCCCTTTCTCACGAACACACCGCTTGGCTGATCGTCCATCAGCTTCGTGCGTCTCAGCCTATTGGCCTCGGGTGTGGCTGCAGGCATCGGAGCGAGGCGATAGCGCTTGTTCAGATTGTCGAATTCCGACACCGCTGCCGACGCCGCTGCCGGTCGGTCGCCATTGCCGGCCGGATAAAGCAACCACTGGGCGTTATCGTCCAAGCTGGCGTCATAGACGATGATCTGAGCGTCGTCCGCACGTTCATTGGCCCTGACGTTGAGCGTCGTGCCGCTGTCATCCAGCTCGATGCCATAGCTGTTCAGATGCGGCTTGAAGCGCCATGCCTGCCCCTCAGCGGACTGCTCGTCCTTGAGGACGACACTCGTATTCCCGTTTTCGTCTTCGTCGCCCCCAGCAAGATACGTTCCGTATCGTCGAGACCGGATCTGCAGGGTTGCGCCGTTCGTTTCCCCGGTCGCCCTGGTGATGGTCCATAGCTGCGCGGGACCATCCTTGGGTTTGCGAGCGGACTGACCAAGCACGATCTCGCCATGCCTGTCTTCAAAGACGGTGAGCGCTTTGTAGGAATGCTTCGCGACGATGTAATAATCCCCTTCGGGGATCTCAGCGGCACTTGCGACCGGAACAATTGCCGCCAGCAACAGCCCAGCTATCAAGTGCACTGCAGATACGATGAAGGTCTTCATCCCGGCACCGACGTGTCAATTCGCGGCCGGAACGGGACAACTCATCGGATCGCCCTGCTTGCCGCATTTCAGGTAACCCTCGAAGGCTTTGACACGGGATTGCGCCAGGCTATCCATGCACTGCGCGGCGAGCATTGGCATTGCGCTTCCTCCGGCCGCTCCCGCGGTCTGGAAACGGCACTCCGCGTCGCGAAATTTGTCCCAATCCCGCTGCGCCTGAACGAGAAGCTTCTTGGTATCCGCGTCGCCCTTCAGGCGGGCTTCGATCTGTTGGTAAAGCTCGTTGAGCTTCTTGTCGGATTTCTTGAACGCCGCATCGGCGCACGCATTCAGCGAGGCCTGATCCTTGGCGGCATCGTAGCACTTGTCCTGGGCGAGTACGAAATTCGGCACGGCCAGAACCACGGCGGCAGTCAGTATTGCGGTTTTCATCGATTGTCCTTTCCTATTATCTGGTTTTCATTGGATCGGCTTTGCCACCATCGGCGAGCGTGACGCTGCCGAGCTTTCCTAAGCCGGTCAGCCTGCCGCCTTCCTTGACCGTGACTTTGCCGGAGACCTCCCCGTCAACGACAAGCAATCCCGAGACTGAAATGTCACCGGCCAAAGAGCCGGTCACGCGCAACTGCGCCCCTGACGCGACTTCCGTCACGCCGGAATAGTTGTTCTTGCCGCTCAGCGTCAGCTTGCCGCCGGCGACAACGAGGCCGCCGCTCATGCCGGCGTCATCAAAGTCCGCTATGGTTCCATCAAATTGCCCGTTGGCTTCTGTCAGGATCAGTCTGCCCGCACCCAGATAGACCTCGCCTTTGCCGTTCAGGTTGCGAATGGCCGTATCGTTGAGGGAGTGCGCCACTCCCCAGGACTTCAGGTGGTTTCCTTTTTGATTGAGGTTGAGCACACCGTCGACCGTGACGCGCGAGGAATGCTCGATGCTGCCCGGCCCGGCCAGGGTAAGATACCCATCGGCCGCGATATGGGTTGTGCCGGTGTAGGTATTGCCCCCGGTCATGCGCACGTCCGCGTCCTTCTCGATCGTGAAGTCGCCGGCGCCGGAGACGATGCCGGCCAGTCCGAGCCATCCCTTGCTTCCAGCATCGCTGGTCGCGCGATTCAGCTGAACCTTGATCCTTGGCACCCGCGTCTGTCGTAAAGTTGCCAGCGCTGACAAAATAGGGTGAATATGCGGTCGTCTTGTTTTCCAGATCATACATTACGGAATTGGACTGAAAGAAGGGTAAGCCGATAGTAATTCCATTGCCGTTAACCTCATCACTTTGGCGATCGATAACGACATCGCTGTATTCCTTGTTGTTAAAGCTATCGTCAAATCCAAAGAACTTTAAGTCCATTATATCAGAACTATATTCCTTGATTTGAAATCCTCTCGATCGAAGCTTATTTAAAACACCCTCTGAGGTTATGGAGACAAAAGTCGCCGTTCCTGTATCCAACAACACGGGCCCATTGAAATCAACCGAACGTTTCTTTTCCATATAGTCAAAAGAAATTGTATAACGGTAAGAGCCTTCGTTCACATTGGATGCGTTCGCGCCTGTTTGCGGGAATCTCTTCTGGTAATGTTCGTAAAGCTGAGAACCCAGTTCGCCCCAAGGCATCAGGGCCGTAAACTGGGATCTCAAACTGGGGGACAAATTCAGCGCCAGGCAGGGAACGCAACCCGGTGTGGTCTTCTTTTTTCCAAGATTTGCATTGGCAGAGACCACATAGCCGCTTTGGGTTTGACTGCCGGGGGCAGTGGTCTGATCTCCCGCAAAGATAAAATCGGCGGCTCCAAAGACGCCGTAAAACGTCGTCGAATCACCGGGTTCGCCGTTCTGCATGCTCTTGCGCGCATTAAGATCCGCATAGACCGGCGTATCGCCGTGGTGGCCCACGGGCTTTTGCGTCAATTTCACATCCTCGAGGTCGCCGAAACCCTTTGTGTAGACGTAATCCACCACCCGACCAGCGGCGAAGTCGCCATCGAGGGTTACGACAGGCTTTGAGCGATCATCCGGATCGTAATAGGACAGGCTGTCGAAACGGACCTGTTGTACCCAATCTCCATAGGTGCCGTCTCCATACGGGTACATTTCAGGCTTGCTGCCGGGCACCGGCTGTATGCCGGGGACACTCGAATCGATCTCCGCGTTGAACTCATCCGACCCGGTGTCGAATTCGTACAAACGAGGCGTGGCACCATTGATGCCCACCACGATCCCGAGTTTGTGATAGATGACTTCATCACTGTCGAGTCCGTATTCCCTGACATGTTGCAATGGAATGGATATCGGGCCGGTAGCCTGGGCAAGGCCGGTCCGGCCGTTCTCATCGGCCACAGGGGATACGGCAGGTGATGTGTTCGCTGCCGGAACGCGGCAGCTCGGATCGCCTTCCTGGCACTTCAGGTAACCCTCGAAGTCCTTGACCCGGGATTGCGTCAGGCTGTCCATGCACTGCGCGATGAGCATTGGCGTCATGCTTCCTTCGACCGATCCTGCGGTCTGGAAACTGCACTCCGCGTCGCGAAATTTGACCCAACCCCGCTGTGCTTGAACAAGAAGCGTCTTGGTATCCGCATCGTCGTTCAGGCGGGCTTCGATCTGCTTGTAAAGCTCGTTGAGCTTCTTGTCGGATTGCTTGAACGCGGCATCGGCGCACTCGTTCGGGGCGGCCAGATCCTCGGCATCGGCGCACTTGTTCATGTCCTGAGTAAAGGCGAAAGCTGGCATGGCCAGAACCACGGCAACTGTCAGTATCGCGGTTTTCATCGATTGCCCTCTGTTTAGAACAGCCGGCACGGTCGGCTGCTAGTTGGCATCGTCATCGTCCGATCCGTCAGCGTCGCCGGTACTGTCATCCGACGCATCGTCATTCGTGCTATCGTCGTCGGTGTCGGTGCTGTCCTGGTCATCATCACCGGCCGTTGAGTCTTCATCTTCGTTCTGATCGGTCGAATCGTCCTGATCACCGGAATTATTGTCGTCGGTATTGTCATCCGAGCTATCGTTGTCGGTGTTGTTGTCGTCATCACCATCATCGTCATTCTGATCGCTCGAATCGTCCTGATCATTGGAACTGTCGCCGTCGGTGCTGTCGTCCGAGCTATCGCCATCGGTGTCCGCGTTGTTATCGTCGGAATCGTCATCAGCATCGGGAGGAGTTACGTCTGGACTGGTGTCGCCGGGCAGCGAGTCGTCTTCGCGATAGCTTGTGTCTTCGAGGCTTGTCTCCATCTCGTCGTCGTACTGATCGACGATCTGCGTCCACTCCTCATGGTTATCGACGCTCGTCCATTGCGAGATATTGTTGACCGAGATGTTGGTATTGAAGTTGTTGACGGTGATGTTGGTATTGACCTCGACGACATCTGCGACTTCTGTTCCGCGGTTCACGCCAAACAGAAAACTGGTAGCGCTCACGGCAAGAGCGGCCCATACGAGTCGGTCGACATCGGTCGGCGTCGAAATCGGTTGATGCCGCACTGTGGCAAGCACGTCACCCGGCCGGATGCCTTGCCGCGCGGCAACGCCATGGGGTGCAACGGCCAAGACATACACCCCGCGAAGCTTGGGCGGGATCTGGTAGCGGTGCCGAGAGGCGTGGTTGATGGGTATCAAAACCGCGTTAAGAGCCCGGGAAACATAGGGTTTCGGCAGATCATATTTGCTGGCATGCGCAACATTGATCGTGTGCGGGACGGCTACACTCACAACAGCCGTCATTTTCACTGAAGTTGCCAATGCACGGGCGAACTGCATTATCAGTCTGGACTTTCGAACAGTTTGCATTTTGCACATCCTGCAGCTGATGATTGGAATCGACCTCAGAGGCCCGGCGCCCCGGAGCGCTCACCAATCATTCTCCCCCTGCACCACGGTCAGCGGCAATTCCAGCGATCATCACCGTCATTCCGTAACTTCCTCGGCAAAACACCTTGCCAGATCTTGCGGCGCTCCGAGCTTCTTCGCCCAGGATACCAGTTCAGGTTTTTCCGACGGGTCGGCATAGCCGCCCCACACGTCGCGAAATTGCTTTTTTCCGTCGACCGTCTGGAAGAACATCACGCCGTCGTCGCTCACCGGCGTGGAGACGTAGGCGGCGCTCCAGTTGCCGTTCTCCATGATCGTGATGAACTTCACCCGAGCTGGCTTGACCTTGTTGTCCAACGCCGAGGCAACGAGGGGGGCATATTCCTGCTTGCGCGCCTTCGTCACATCGACCTTTACGCCGTCGCAGGCACCATTCGCGGCGAAAGCGAAGGTCAGCGTCATTCCCAACCCCATGAGGCCGATCATCACGATTTTGGCACATCGCGGGATAAGAACGTTGGATTCAAACATGAGGGCATCCTCTTCGTTCGTATTGGAGGGTCCACTAATCGGAATCGTCCTCGTCCGATGAGTTGTCATCGTCCGGTGTATCGACCTCGCAGCCGATGCCGCGGCAGCCTTGGTAGTTGCCTTGCGTATCGAAGTTCGGATTGCCTTCCTTGTCGTACTGCGGCCTGTCGTCGATGCTTTGATCCCCGTCATCAGGATCGTCGACTTTACATCCGAGCCCATTGCAGCCGATGTAACGGCCCCTGGTATCGAAGTTGGGATTGCCGTTCCTGTCGAACTGCGGCCGGTCGTCTATCTTCCGGCTCCCTTTATGGGACCGATCAACCAGGCAGCCCTTTCCGCGACAACCATCGTAGTCGTCGGTGGTACAACCGAAGATTGCCATCAAAGCAGTGGCCAAGGCCGCACAGATTACGAGTTTCATGATTCATTCCTCCGACTGGCTGGCGGCGGACATCGTCCATATCGGAAGGCCATTGCAGGCGGCGATCGCCGCTTTTGCCGCGAAGGCTGGCGCCAATCGGAGGAGGGCAAAGCTTCGCCAGCCATCGAACGAGAGCCAGGCTGTGGGCGATGCATTCGACGACTTAGTCGACGGTTGCCGTAATCTCTTACGTGGGAGGGAACGCTCCCAGCGGGGGCCGCCGCATTAGCGAATGTCAATATTCCTCTCCATGCTTAGTGCCCCGTCCGCCCAAGCATGCTTCAACAATCCGCTGACGCGGCTGTGCTTCTAAAAAGTTGCATCCGATTCGGCCTGCGGCAAGGAAAAACCCAATATTGCGGGGATGAATTTTGTAAATGCTTAATAATTCGGAACCAGCGCCGGCTATCTTAGCAGATTCTGAAATATGATCGGAAGCAAGTGTGCGGAATACGCTCTTAGCTTCATTCCTCTTTATCTCGTGTTATTGCAAGTAGTTTCATATGTTATTGCGAATTTTCGCACAGCCTTGTAAAATATCGCGACGGCATCGCTTCTTATATGATCGCTATAATCCGAATCTATTGTGGTATTTTTTTCGAATCCAGCCAAGCCGTTGCGCAGGCCGAAAGAAACGCCGCTCAATCATTCGACTTTTTCAACGCTGCGGCGTGCCGCATAGAGGCGCAGTGGGGGCGCCGCGGCCGCGTTGTGAGCATCTTCCCAGTCGGATTGTCATCGGGTAGCGTGCAGGGGAGGCACGTGAAGGCGCTCTCTTTGGCTAACGCACTGCCACACCTTCAGCAGTTGCCCGTCGGAAGATGGGGCTGGTGTCACAACCCGGTGCTTGCCGCGACAGTTTGTTCCCGTCCCGGTTCATTTCAGCACCGAAGCGAGGGGGGAAGAGATGCACAACCGATTTCGGCAGTGCCTGCGGCAAATGTCGCTGGCAGCGTTGACGATGCTGGCGCTAAACATCCCGGTCCACGCGGCTGATCTCGTCATTGCGATGCCGAACTGGCCGTCGGGCCAGGCCACGGCAAACATCCTCAAGGTCAGCCTGAAGGAAAATTTCGGGCTTGATGCCGACGTGCGCGAGATGGGGACGCTTATCGCCTTTGCCGGCCTCAATTCGGGTGAGGTGGATATTCATCCCGAAATCTGGCTGCCCAACCTCGACAATCTGGTGAAGAAGTATGTGGACGGTGCCGGCACGGTGGCCATCAGCCCCATTGGCGTGCCGGCCTGGCAAGGCATATGCGCGACGCGTGAAGCAGCCGACAAATTTGGAATTCACGACGTTTCGGATCTCAGCGACCCGAAGAAAACCGCCGCGCTGGATACCGACGGTGACGGGCGTGGCGAACTCTGGATAGGCGCTGAGGGTTGGTCCTCAACCGCTATCGAGCGCGTCCGCGCCAACAGCTATGGTTATGCCAAGACAATGACCTTGCTGGAGACGCCCGAGGATGCCGGAATGGCGGCTGTCGATGCCGCGGTCGCCACGGATCATCCAATGGTGTTTGCCTGCTACGCGCCGCACTACGTCTTTGAGCTGCACGACATTGTCCGGCTTACCGAGCCGCCCTTCGATCCGGCAAGGTGGAAGATCGTACTGCCGTCAGAGGACCCGCTCTGGGTCTCGAAGTCCAGTGCGCCGGTGTCATGGGATACCGCCCATTTCCATATCGCCTACGCCACCTCGCTGCGCACAAAATATCCGAAGGTGGTGGCGTTCCTGGAACGGGTCGAGCTGAAGCCCGAGGAAATCACCAAGATGAGTTATGCGCTCCAGGTGGAGCGTCAGGATCCTTACGAATACGCCAAACAATGGGTTGCCGCACAAGGCGCCCGGGTGCAGGGGTGGGCAAATCCATGACCCGAAATCTGATGACCGTGGGGCGCGCCACTCTCCAGCGGAGCTCCCTTGCAACAATTGTCGCGGTAGCGTTCGGTCTTGTCGCGGTGGCGGCGGTGGCTGCGGGAACACAGGTTTTTGACCCGAAAACCCACAAATGGGTGGACTACGATCGCACCAAGGCGCGCAAATACTATGCCGCGCATAATGAAGTGCCCGAGGCATTTCGTCCGCAGATGGTCAAGTTCCGCACCGCGGAAGTGCCGGGCACGATCATCATCGATGGCAACCAGCACTTTCTCTACCTTGTGCAGCCGGGTCAGCAGGCCATGCGCTATGGTATCGGCGTGGGCCGGGAGGGGTTTGGCTGGGCCGGCATCGTGCGCGTCGGCCGTATGGCGGAGTGGCCGACCTGGACACCTCCGGCCGAAATGGTCGCTCGCGATCCAAAGGCGGTGAAATATGCCGGAGGCATGAAGGGGGGGCCGGACAACCCGCTCGGCGCAAGGGCGCTCTACCTCTATGAGCGCGACCAGGACACGATCTACCGGATACACGGCACCCCGGAGCCCTGGACGATCGGGCTCGACGTGTCGTCGGGATGTATCCGGATGAGGAACGACGACATCGTCGATCTCGCATCCCGCGTCAAGGTCGGGGCCAAGGTCATCGTCCTCATGCAGGGGGCGGCACTTTACAAAGGCGTGTGAGGGCATTCGGAGAGGGACAAGCAATGTCGGCAAAAAATGCAGTGAGAACTTCGATTCGGGCGACAGCAATTGGATTCCTGGCTGGAGCCCTTGGCGCTTGCGTCAGCGCGCCATCGCCGCCGCCGCAGGACCAGATGTCCAGGACCAAGGTCGAAACGGCGCCGGCGGACCTTCAGCTGCTTTGCGCCAATGCGGTCGCCAAGGCCAGCGGCGTCGACAGCACCAAGATACTTCCGGTTTCATCAAGCAAGCTCGATTCCAAGACCTACCAGGTCGAACTCGATGCCAGCGGCAAGAAGACAAGCTGCCTCGTGGATACCGACGGCAATGTCAAATCCGTTGAGCCCGTCTGACCCGCTCCGGTCGACGAATTTTGCGACCGATCT
Organism: Mesorhizobium sp. M0923; assembly: GCF_040319365.1. Lineage (NCBI taxonomy): Bacteria > Pseudomonadati > Pseudomonadota > Alphaproteobacteria > Hyphomicrobiales > Phyllobacteriaceae > Mesorhizobium > Mesorhizobium sp. M0923. The sequence continues at coordinate 83,397 of NZ_JAMYNW010000026.1, forward strand.
GACCATTGGCGCCTTGGGCTGCGGACATGACGATGTTTGGGGGCGGCCAGCCGCGATCAGCGGTTTAGAGAACCCGGGCTAACCGCGCCTGCTTCACCTCAGCCCGATCCGCTTGGCGCCTTGCCGGAACAGCGCCTCGGCGTCCGGCTCGAAGCGGAAGGTGCCGATGAAATCATCGGCGCAGTAGTTCGGCAGCGTCTTGCGCAACGCGGCGGCGAAACCTTGACCCTCGTCCAGCCGTCCCGCCAGCGCAAGGCAATGCGCGGCGATTGCCAGGATGATGGCATGGGCGTTGGGACGCGCGGCTGCTTTCAGCGCCCATTCGGCGGCTTCGTCAAACTGGCCGAGCCGGACATGCGACATCGCCCTGGCGCCCAGCATGCCGAACAGCAGCGGATCGAAGGGGCTCAGATGCCTGGAATGGTCGGATGAGCCGATCGCGGCCTTCGGGTCGCCGGACTGCGAGTGGACGAAAGACAGGGCATAGTGGCCAAGCGCGAAATTAGGGCTGAGGTCGACGGCGCGTTCCAGCTCGATGAGGGAGCCGTCCTGCTCGCCGCGCAGCCACAGCGCCCGCCCCATGGCCCAATGCGCGGCCGGATTGTGATCGTCGACGAGAAGGCTCTGGCCGGCTGCCTCGAAGGCCATGGCGCTCTCCTGATCGCGGTCGCCCCAGCGCTGGAAGGCATTTTGCCAATGAGTGAAGGAGAGCCCGGCATAAGCGCGGGCGAAGGTAGGATCGAGCTTCAAGGCCAGGTCGAAGAAATGCCGGGCCTGCTCGTTTTCCGCGCGGGTGAAGCGGTACATGTGCCACAGGCCGCGGTGATAGGCCTCCCAGGCGTTCAGCGAATTGGGCGCCTTCAGCATGGCGCGGTTGCGCTCGACCGTCTCGATCTCGGCCGAGATCGACGAGACGATGCTGTTGCCGATATCATCGAGCACGGCAAAGATGTCGTCCGGCTTGCGCTCGAACGTCTCGGCCCAGACTATCCTGGCCGTGCGCACTTCGACCAGCTCGACAGCAACGGTGACGCGGCCCGCCTGGCAGCGCACCATGCCGGTGGCGACATAGTCGACGTTGAGCCGCCGCCCGGCATCTTCGGGCGCGATGTTTTTCTCCGCCAAGGCAAACACCGAGCCGCGCGCGATGACGAAGAAATCCCTGAGCTTGGCCAGGCGGGTGATGATGTCGTGGGTCAGGCCGTCGGCAATCCCTCCGCGAGGGCCACCAGGAACGCCGCCGATGCCGGCCTGTTCAATAAACGGCATCACCGCAAGCGAAGCCTTGCGCGACGTTGCGGCGTTGGGATCGGCAAGCATGATAGGAGGTACCGAGAGCGGAACGGCCGGCTGCACCCATGATGACGCGCCGTGCTGACAGCGGATTGCCCGCCATGCGTCGCGAACGGGTCCGAAATCCAGATCTTCGGACTGGAAGTGCCGTGCGGCGGCCGCAATATGCTCCTCGGCCGCGCCGAACTGGCCGCGCTGGGCGAGCCTCGTCAGCAAGGCCAGATGCACACGGCCGTCGAACGGAGCGAGCTCCAGCCATTTTTCGAGGTGCGCGGACACGTCATCGGAATCGCTGGGGAGACGCTCGACAAGCTGTTGCAGCACCGCCGCGTGGCATGAGCTGAAGCGGCGGCGCTGAGCGGTCAACCAGCTGTTGAAATGCGGGCTGCGGTCGATCTCCAGCCCGTCGAGGAAATCGCCGGGGAACAGCCGGGAAAGCGCCAGCAGGCGTTCGAGCTCGAGCGTCTCTATTCCCTTCGTCGCGGCGGAGGCAATCTCCACGGCATCCACGGATACACCGTTCAGGTCGAGCGCGACCGTGTCGCCCTGTGCCTCGATCCTGCTCCGATCGGATTCGTCGAGAACGCCTCGAAGCTTGCTGAGGCACCAGCGGAGTTCGCCGCGCGGGTCGTTCGGCACGTCCCACAAAAGCTCGCAGAGCCGGCTGCGGCCGACCGGATGCGGCGCCAGCGCCAGATAGGCGAGCAGCGCACGCAGCTTGCGCGATTTTGGGAGCTGGATGATGATGCCGTTGCGTGCGATCGTCAGCGGGCCGAGCAGGCGCACGGAAAGGCCGGTCACCTCGCCGTCGAGGCTCGATCGGGTGGATTCCACGTGCGTTTCCACGCCTGCTCCCACGCTGGCCAGTCGGCCTTTGTTTTATCACCAAACGCGACACGGTGCATCCGGCGGCGAATTTCCGCGCCGGATGCCGCCATGGCCACATTGCCGGGAGGCAAATGTAGTGCGGCAAGGTCTCGAAACCTCGCCGCCCAAGCCACCGGTCTGTAACCGGCCCGTGACGACAAGAGACAACGACGAAGCGAGGAGATCGACATGTTGCATCAACAGAAAATCAGAACCACCGCCGGGCGCGGCCGCCTGTTCGACAGCATTCTCGACACGGTCGGCGATACGCCGGTGATCCGCATCAACAATCTCGGACCGGATCATGCGACGATCTATGTGAAGGCCGAGTTCTTCAATCCCGCCGCCTCGGTGAAGGACCGGCTGGCGCTCAACATCATCGAGGAAGGCGAGCGCAGCGGCGCCTTGACGCCGGGCCAGACCGTGGTCGAGGCGACCAGCGGCAACACCGGAATCGGCCTTGCCATGGTCTGCGCCCAAAAGGGCTATCCGCTGGTGGTGACGATGGCCGACAGTTTTTCCATCGAACGCCGCAAGCTGATGCGCATGCTGGGCGCCAAGGTGGTGCTGACGCCACGCGCCCAGAAGGGTTTTGGCATGTACAAGAAGGCGGTGGAGCTGGCCGAAGCCAATGGCTGGTTTTTGGCCCGCCAGTTCGAAACCAAGGCCAACGCCGCCATTCACGAGGCGACGACGGCGCGCGAGATCATCAACGATTTCGCCGGCTCGCGGCTCGACTGCTTCGTCACCGGCTATGGCACGGGCGGCACCGTCGTCGGCGTCGGGCGCGTGCTGCGGCAGGAGCGTCCGGAGACCCGGATCGTGCTCGCCGAACCGGCCAACGCGCAGCTGATCGGCAGCGGCAAGCCGCAGCAGCGCGGCGCCGGTGGCGCGCCTGCCGCCAGCCATCCGGCCTTCGAGCCGCATCCGATCCAGGGCTGGACGCCCGACTTCATTCCGGACGTGCTGCAAGAGGCGATCGACGCCAGCCTCTATGACGAGGTGGTGCCGATTGCCGGGCCCGAGGGCATGAAATGGGCCAAGGCGCTGGCGCAGAAGGAAGGGATTTTCACCGGCATCTCCGGCGGAGCGACCTTCGCTGTGGCGCGGCAGATCGCGGAAAAGGCGGCGCCCGGCTCGGTGATCCTGTGCATGCTGCCCGATACTGGCGAACGCTACATGACGACACCGCTGTTCGACGGCATCGAAGCCGAGATGGACGCCGAGGAGACTGCGCTTTCGCAGTCGACGCCCGGCTGCCAGTTTCCGGCGTGACGGCGGCACATCGGGAGCGGCCTGTATGGACACGAGGCCTGGATTGGCCATCACGGCCACCGAGGAAACGCTTGACCCCTCGAACTGGGCCGACGTGCAGGTCCTGTCGCATCGGATCGTCGACGATGCCGTCGCTTACCTGCGCGATGTCAGAGAGCGTCCGGTGTGGCAGGAGATGCCGGTTGATGTGAGGACTTTCTTCACGGCGCCGCTGCCGCGTTCGCCGGCTCCGCTGGCCGAAATCTACGGCGACGTCACAGGGAAGCTGATGCCCTATCCGATGGGCAACATCCATCCGCGCTTCTGGTCCTGGTATATGGGCTCTAGCAATTTCACCGGCGCGCTCGGCGATTTCCTGGCGGCGATCCAGGGCTCCAATCTCGGCGGCGGCAACCATGCCGCCGCGTTGATGGACAACCAGGTCGTCGACTGGTGCAAGGAAATGATGGGCTTTCCGCAATCGGCCAGCGGCACACTGGTCAGCGGCGGCTCGATGGCCAACATCATCGGGCTGACCGTGGCGCGCAACGCCAAGGCGGGCATCGACATACGCGAGCACGGGGTTGCCGGCATCGACAAGCCACTGCGTTTCTATGGCTCCGACCAGCTTCACTCCTGCCATCGCAAGGCGATGGAGGCGCTCGGCCTCGGCAACCGGGCACTGCGTCGCATCCCGAGCGATGCGGGGCTGCGCATCGACATCGCTGCGTTGCGGGCGGCGATTGTCGAGGACCGTAACGCGGGCTTCAAGCCGGCCTGCGTGATCGGCACGGCCGGCACGGTGAACACCGGCGCGATCGACGATCTGCAAGCGCTGGCAGACCTGGCGTCACAAGAGGATCTGTGGTTCCATGTCGACGGGTGCATCGGCGCCCTGCTTGCGATTGCGCCGGACAATTCGCATCGCGTTGCCGGCATTGAACGCGCCCACTCAATCGCGCTCGATCCGCACAAATGGCTGCACGCGCCATTCGAGGTCGGCTGCGCGCTGATCAGGGATGCCTCCGCGCATCGCGGCACGTTCGCGGTGACGCCGGAATATCTGGAATCGACCCCGCGCGGACTCGCCTCCGGCCACTGGCTGCACGATTTCGGCTTGCAGACGTCACGCGGTTTCCGCGCGCTGAAGGTGTGGATGGCGCTGAGAGAGCACGGCATCGAAAAGTTCGGCCGGCTGATCGATCAGAACATTGCGCAGGGACATCATCTCAGCGCGCTGATCGAGGCGGAACCGGCTCTCGAACTGGTGGCACCGGTGAACATTAACATCGTTTGTTTTCGCCACCGCGGCGACGGGCAGACGGGAGAGAGGCAGAAGGCGCTCAACACCGAGATCATGCTGAGGCTGCAGGAAGAAGGCATCGCCGCCATTTCCGACACGACAGTGCATGGCCAGCATTGCCTCAGGGTGGCGATCAACAACCACCGCACCCGTCGCGACGATCTTGACCTGCTGATCCGGGAAACGGTGCGGCTCGGGCAGGAGATTTCAGCGACGGGCGCGACGGGCTAACGCCGGCCTTTCTTTCGAGCGGCGAGACTAGGCATCGAGCCAGACCTTCTCGAAATGCTGCTCGAGCGACTGGTGCTGCTCGCAGCCATGGACGCCCTTGCGGTAGGTGCGTAAACCGAGCGCCAGTAGGGCTGGATGATAACGCCGGAATCGCGCAGATTCTGTTCGATCTTGGCCATGAGCTCCTTGCGGGCGCCGGGATCAGGCATCGCCAGCGCCTTGTCGAGTAGACTGTCGAATTCCGGATTGGCATAGGCGCTCTCGTTCCACGCGGCGCCAGACTTATAAGCGAGCGCCAGCACCTGGACGCCGAGCGGCCGGCCGAGCCATTCCGTGCAGGAGAAGGGATATTTGCTCCAATCGTTCCAGAACGTCGCGGCCGGCAGCACAGTGCGCTTGATCTTCAGCCCGGCCTCGCGCATCTGCGCGGCGATGGCGTCGCCGGTGCTCTTCTGCCAGTCGACGTCGACCGAGATGAGTTCGTATTCGTGGTCGGCCTTGCCGGCCTCGGCGAGCAGGGCCTTGGCTTGATCGGTGTTGCGGACGGCCGGGCCGATATCGGCATATTCGGGATGCATCGGCCCGACGTGATGGTTCTCGGCAGGCTTGCCGCGATTGTCCATGCCGATCTTCAGCACGGCGGCGTTGTCGACCGCGAGCTGGGCGGCGCGGCGCACCTTGATGTCGTCATAGGGCGGATTGCCGATGTTGAAACGCGCGACGATGGTCGAGCCGGTGGCGATTTCCGAATTGCTCAGGCCCATGGAGTCGGTCTGCGCAACCGTGTCGGAGGCGGTTTCATGGTCGGTGTCGATCTCGCCCGATTCGAAGGCCGACAGCATGGCGTTGGGATCGGAGCCGTAGTCGACCCATTTGATGCCGTCGAGGTAGAAGTCGCCCTTCCACCATGGCTTGTCCTTACGGCGGACTTCGGCGCCGACCTCGGCGTCCCATGCGACGAGTTCGCAAGGCCCGGTAGTGATCGCCAATGCCTTCAGCGGATCGCCGTCGCCTTCATAGCTGCGGTGCATGATCAGCGCCGGATAGTCGGCCATGCCGGCGATCAGCGAAATGTCGGGCTTGGGCAGATTGAGCCGGACGATGAAATCGTCGACGCGCTCGATGCCGCCGTCGACGGCCTTCTTGGTATCGGCGTTGACCAGTGCGCCCATGCGCGCGGCGACCGAATTGCCGGCGACGGACGCATCGCACCAGCGCGTCAGATTGTGGATCACGTCGTCGGCGTTGAAGGTGTCGCCGTTCGACCAGGTGATGCCCTTGCGGACATGCAGCGTCAGCACGCGGGCGTCGTCGCTGGTCTCCCAGCTCTCGAGCAGCCATGGCTCGAAGGTGAAGTCGCGGTTCCAGCGCACCAGATATTCGTTGCACTGACGGGCGACGTTGGACATCTCGACGCCGTCGAAAGTGCGCGGATCCTTCCAGCCCTTGACGTTCATGGCGACACGCAAGATGCCGCCGCGCTTCGGTTCCTCGGCCCTGGCCGGTGACGGCGCAAGCCCGCCCAGCGCCAGCGCGCCGGCAGCGCTGACGCCGAGCGCAGCCATGGTGGCGAGATATTCGCGCCGGTTCATCTGGCCTTTCTTGAAGCCATCGGCGACGGGCTCCGCCTGCGGATGCAATTTCCGGTCGGTCAGCATGAACTTCATCGTAAATCCTCCCTGTCGGGCCGGCGCATCGCGGATGCGGGCTCCTTACGTGGCGTGATGATAGGGCTGGCCTGACCGAAGCAGTGTTCGGGTTTCCGCAGTTGTTGTGCGCTGTTCCGCGACAGTGGAGATTGGAGGACGGTCCGCGTCACTCAGGCCAATCACCTCCGCCCAGCGCGGCTATTGCCGCGATTATGCGCTCAAACGCCTGGCCGGCGCGCGGTACGGTTTTGCGGGCGCGCAGGAAGCTGTGCACCAGCCGCGGCTCTTCGCGCCACCATGCCTTGCCGCCGGCGGCAAGGATGCGATCGCGATAGGCCTTGCCGTCAGCCGACAGCGGGTCGCATTCGGCAGTGATGACGACGGTCGGCGGCAGGCCAGAGAAGTCCGTATCGCCGAGCGGCGAAAATGTTGGGTCGTCCGGCGACTGCCCCTTCCCTGCCCGGATATGCCGATAGAATTCGACGTCGCGCAATGTCAGCAGTGGCGCCTCTGCGTGCTCGACATAGGAGCCGGCGCGCGCTTTGCCGTCCAGCTCGGGGCCGTCTAGCTCGTCACCGCCGAGCTCGGGATAAATCAGCACCTGGCCGATCGCATGGCGAGGATGGCGGCGCGTCGCATGCGCGACGGCGGCGGCAAGATTGCCGCCGGCACTCTCACCGCAGAGTACGAGCGGCAGGCCGGTCGTCGCCGCAGCCCATTCGAATACGGCCAGCGCATCCTCGAAGGCCGCCGGATGCAGATGCTCGGGCGCCAGCCGGTAGTCTGCGGACAGAACGGGAAAGCCAGTGCCGGCGCAAATCTCGGCGCAGATGTCATCATGGCTGTCGAGCCCGCCAAGGACGAAGCCGCCGCCGTGATAATAGACGACTATCGCTTGTGGCGCCGTGCCCGCCATCTGGTAACGCCGGACCGGGATCGCATGGTCGGCTGCTGCGACGGTTTTGTCGTCCGCTTTGACGCCGGCCGGATAGGGCTCGCGGAACGCCCGGCACATGGCGTCATAGACCGCCCGCTGCCTTTCGATCGGCGTGTAGACGATCTCGGGCGGATACGACTCGTTGACCCGGTCGATATAGGCCCACAGCTCCGGATCGAGCAGCGTTTGGTATTTTCCGCGCCCTGCCGTTTCTGGTCGATCGGCCTCGGTGATCATCGCGGCGCGGTCCCGCTCAGAGCTCGGCGTAGAGGCGGGCGGCGTTTTCGTAGCTGAAGCGCAATGGCACCGAGCCCTCGACCTGCCAGGCTTCGACCGTCTCGCCGGCCAGCAGCCGACAGGCGCCGTCGGTGGTGGTGACGGCGCCGCCATAGAGCCGGTTGGCGAGATTGAGAATGGCCGTCTGATGCATCGCCGCGCTGCCGCTGCCGCAGGCATCCTTGACCAGCAGCACGCGAAACCCGAGCGCCACCGCGTCCTTTACGGTGGCATCGATGCAGGCCTCGGTCCAGACGCCGGCAACGACCAGCCACTCGACGCCATCGGCCTTCAGCCGCTCGGCGGCAGGCCCCGCGCGGAAGGCGCTGGCATCGGTCTTGACCAGCATCGTCTCGCCTGTCGCCGGGCCCACTTCCGGACAGATCGCCGTCAGTGGATCGTCCTTGTCGGAAAACGCCGACTTGCCGTTGGCCTCGACCGGGTGGAACGGCCGTGCCGTGGCGAGATCGACGATATAGGCCCAGTGGTACAGGGGCACATTGTTGGCCCGAGCCGCCTGCTGCAGCCGCTGGACGTTGGCGAGAATGTCGCCATAGCCTTCGACCAGATAGCGCTTGTCCCGCCGATGCTCCTCCTGGAGATCGATGAACACCGCCGCCGCCTTGCCGCGCTTGATCGAGATCGGGCTTTTCATGCAAAACTGCCTGTCAGCACTCAAACGTGCCTGTCAAGGAAATCGTCCTCATAGGGAAAGCGCGACAGGAGTTCGGTGCCGGTCTCGGTGATCAGGATCTCGTCCTCCAGCTTGACGCCCTCGCGGCCGCCCTTTTCGCCGATATAGCTTTCGACGCTGACCACCATGCCGGGCACGATGACACCGTCGCGGCCATAGGTCTCGTAATCCATGGCATGCGCGATGAACGGCGTCTCGCCATGCATGCCGACGCCGTGCATGACCGAGGTGTAGCGCTGGTCGACGAAGCGGTCCGGGATCTTCCAGGCCTTTTCGGCAATCTCGCGAAACGCCATGCCCGGCTTGACGACCCCGATGTTGTGCTGAACCTGATCGTGCGCCATGCGGTAGAGCGATCTCTGATAATCGGTCGGCTTGCCCGGGCCGCAGCGGAAGGTGCGCGAAAAGTCCGAATAATAGCCGTAGCAGCCGATCGTGTCGGTATCGAGCGCCAGAAGTTCGCCCGGCCTGATCTTGCGGCCGCTCGCCTCATTGAACCATGGGTTGGTGCGCTGGCCCGAGGTCAGCAAACGGGTTTCGATGAATTCGCCGCCCTGGCGGATCACCTCGCCATACATGATGGCGAACAACTCGTTTTCGGATACGCCGGGCTTGATCGCCTCGCGCACCGCATAGACCGCAGCCTCGGCGCCAGCCATCGACACCTGCAGGCATTTTACTTCCTCTGGCGTCTTGACCGCGCGCACCGCCAAAATCTCGCCCTGGCAATCCCGGACGTCGCAGCCGCGCTTTTCCAACGCCAGTGCCTGCAGATGGCTGCAGCGGTCGAGCCCGAGCTTCATCGAGCCGCCGCCATGCGCCTTGAGCAATTCGGCGATCTCATCGGCGAACGGGCCGGCTGTTTCGTCGTCACGGCCCGACACCGAAGACCAGACCAGCTTCGACGGCCGCGCCTCGTCGATCGTGTCGAGCACCATCGAGACATGGTAGCTCTGCGGATATTCGAACAACACGATCGGCCCTTCGGTCGGGATGAAGAAGTAGCGCGTCGAGTTGCGCAGGAAATAGCCGAACATGTTGCGCGAGCCGGTGGCGTAGCGCTGGTTGTAGGGGTCGAACAGCACGACGCCGCCATAGCCGGCCTCGCGCATCCACGCGCGCAGCTTGACCAGTCGCCCCTTGCGCAGCGCGTCGGCATTGATGAAGGACGGCTCGGTATCCGACAACCACATGCCGCCGGCCGGATCGGCCGCAGCCGGATGCCGCATGCGGTCCTTGAAGTCAACGTCCTCGGTGCTGTCGGGGTCGAAAACGACGATGCTCATGGGTGCCTCCTGGAAGCGAGACCATGGAGCAAAGGACGTGCGGGCGTTGTGCGGAAAACCGCAAATGTTGTGCTGGATGCCGTAGACAGGC
>NZ_JAMYNW010000027.1:0-92582 GCF_040319365.1 Mesorhizobium sp. M0923
ACGATCCGGACGCGCTGAAGGCGATGGTCCTGGCGCGCGACGTCGAGAACGCCCGCCTGATCCAGATCATCAAGGAATTGCAGCGTCACCGCTTCGGCCGTCGTGCCGAGACGCTGCCAGAAGACCAGCTGCTCCTGGGGCTTGAGGAAGCCGAGCAGATCGAGGCCGCCGGTGAGGAAGAGCAGGCACAGACCGCTCCTGGCGAACGTCAGGCGCGTGTCGCAAAGCGCCGAGCGAACCGGGGCGCGCTGCCACCCCATCTGCCGCGCGTGGAGATGGTCGTCGACATCGAGGATCAAGCCTGCCCGTGCTGCCGCAATGGTCTGCATCGCATCGGCGAGGACGTGAGCGAGCGGCTCGATATCGTGCCGGCGCAGCTGCGTGTGATCGTCGTGCGGCGGCCCAAATATGCCTGCCGTGCCTGCGAGGACGTGGTGATCCAAGCTCCCGCATCCGCCCGGCTGATCGAGGGCGGCCTTCCGACTGAGGCAACGGTCGCCCAGGTCCTGGTCTCAAAATATGCCGATCATCTGCCGCTCTATCGTCAGGCGCAGATCTACGCCCGGCAGGGTATCGCTCTCGATCGCTCCACGCTCGCCGACTGGGTCGGCCGCGCCGCCTGGCATCTGCGTCCGGTGCATGAGCGGCTGCTTGGCAGTCTGAAGGCGTCGCCGAAGCTCTTTGCTGACGAGACCACGGCGAGGTGCTCGATCGCGGCCGCGGCAAGACCAAGACTGGGCAGCTCTGGGCCTATGCCCGCGATGACCGACCATGGGAGGGGAGCGACCCGCCGGGCGTCGCCTATGTCTATGCACCCGACCGGAAGGCCGAGCGTCCGATCGCTCATCTCGCAGGCTTCACTGGAATCCTGCAGGTCGACGGCTATGGCGGCTATCGTGTGCTGGCCGACAAGAGCGGCGTGACGCTCGCCTTCTGCTGGGCGCACGTTCGCCGGCGGTTCTATGAATTGGCCGTGTCCGGACCGGCGCCGATCGCCGGCGAGGCGCTGAGACGGATCGCCGAGCTATACAGAATAGAGGACGATATCCGCGGCCGATCGGCCGATGAACGCCGTGCGATGCGTCAGGAAAATAGCCACGCTATTATCGCCGATCTCGAACCCTGGCTGCGTGAAAAGCTCGGCCTGATCAGTCAGAAGACGAAGCTCGCCGAGGCGATCCGCTATACGCTCTCGCGCTGGGAAGGCCTCTCGCGCTTCCTTGACGACGGCCGCATCGAGATCGACAGCAACACCGTCGAGCGCTCAATCCGCCCGATCGCGCTCAACCGCAAGAACGCGCTCTTCGCTGGCTCGGACGGCGGCGCCGAGCATTGGGCCGTCATTGCGTCGCTGATCGAAACGAAACTCAACAGTGTCGAGCCGCTCGGCTATCTCGCCAACGTCCTCACCAGGATCCTCAACGGCCATCCCAACAACCGGATCGACGACCTGCTGCCTTGGGCCTACATCCGGGCGGCCGAGCTAAAGGCCGTGGCCTGAGAACACCGCTTACGGTTGTGTGCTCGTTTTAGGTGTTTTGGCGATACTTTGTGCGCATCGTCGTTCCTGCTATCGGCTACGATAATATACGCCTCAATTCTCTTGCTACGATTCCACCTTTGGGCGTCGAGTTCCGGTGCGCCGCGCAGTCTTCGGCGCTCCGCGACGGGATAGTTTCGCAGCACTCGAATCGTCGTCGCGCGCTTTTCAATCGGACTGACGGAGCATCGTCACGGGCTGTCGAGCAAGGTCGGCCGTCTCATCGTCGACGCGGCCGCAGGCAGGATAATGTGCGGTCCGTTGTTCCTGGTTTGCATCAGGTCCTAATCCGGCCCACGGATCTCGTTGTTCAGATGGCGTCCGTCAGCGTGCGGGCGCCATGCGTTTGATCCGCCGTCGCACACTCATCGATGCGCTCCCAGAAGCTTGCGGTCCTTGACATGCGCGCGCTGCGCGGCGTCGCCCTGGCTCGCCGTCGCTTGGCCGACATGCAGGAGCGTTTGGCGATCTCCCGGTTCCAGATCTTGACCTTGTCCTTGCCCTCGAGCGGGTCATCAGTCTCGACGTCGCTTCGTAGAGCACGCGACGCATGTTCGCGTCGCCGGCCTTCGAGATGCGGCCCTGAACTCGAGGTGCCCGACTGCCAGCGAGCGCGGCGAAGTCAGCCCGAAGCAGGCCGCGAGGTCGCGCGAACGGCGGAAGCGCGATGGATCGTGGGTCTCCGTCATGAACGAAAGCGCCGCCACCGGGCCGACTGCGCGGATGGCCATGAAGCGCAGGCAAGGTTCGCTGCGCGCCCCCATTTTCACGGACGAGATCGTGCAGCCGGCAATACTCTCGCCATAGCACTGCGCGTGCCGACAGTATGGTGCCCATTAACTCGGCTGACAACGGATCGTCCGCCACTGCTTGGATCACCGCCTGCTCGAACGCACCGCGTCTGGCAATCAGTCTTCGGCCGTGTTCCGGGGGTCCTCGTCGATAGCGCCAAACAGCTGCGGCCGATCTGCAGCCGCCTTGATGATGGAAGCGTATCCCTAGCACGACTGCGGGTACGGCAAAACATGCCAGGCTTGACCTTACGTGCTAGTGGCTGGCCTGGCCATATCGACTGCGAAGACATGCCCGAAACAACCTGGCTGATCAAATGAAGGGGAGCCGACGTGTGGCAGCGGCGCCGCCGCAAGGATATTGGAACAAAGTTGGTGCCGGCAAGAGGGTGCCTGCACCGCCCAAAGCGCCACCGCGGCACCCCGGTGAATTGGGCCCGGGCAAGTGTCGCAAAGATTCTGACGACTGCAGCCCCCGACGGCTTTCTAATCGACAGGCTGGCTACAAGCCAAGATCCCCGAAAGCAGTATTGTGATATGTCGCTGCACTATTGGGTAAGCCACGCAGCTTTCGCAAATGGCAATTGGAGGTTTGGAAAACCTCAAAGATTACCAATATTTTTCGAGAATTGTGCCAAATCGAGGCCCAGCAGGACTTGCGCCAGTGCGGGGAAGATCTGGCCTGTGATTCTGCTGAGAAACTACCTTCGGCGCCCGCACCTCTCTCGTCTCGGTCGGCGTGGCGTCGCGTGGCGGTCGATCGGCACGATCTAACCCGTCTTTAAGAGTACGTGCCTGGTTCTATTGCAGTTTGTTACCGCGGAGTTTGCCAATTGTCGGGCTGTTCAGGGGCGAGAATGGTATCAGGAGCCCGTTTTCGCTCACCCCCTTGAATTCGGCACTCCCGCATGCGGCAGGAACCAGTTCGAAAGCATCGACATCCTAACCCGCGTCATCCAATCGATGGATGAAGCCCACCGTGGGCCGCGCTAGTTTGAACGGTTGCCGCATCGGCACTTTTGTGGGCCGGGGGATGTCTGGGGCACTATTCCGCAGGTGGTGAAGACCCGTGTAACAGGAGCAGAATATGCGAGCATGGCGGTGAGCATGGCTCACGACCTATAAACCAAGTTGGCGGGGATTTTAATACAAAGGGGACGAGCAATAACCGAGGGGAGGAACTATCGTGCGTACGATTATCATTCCTATACTAGTCGGACTGACTTGCGCATCTGGTTGCACCACAGCCCAAATTAATTCAACCACGAACGCATTTGTGCCGTTGATGAACCAGACGCTTTCCCAACCTCGGCGGGCACCTGTTTACCGTCGACCTGCCCCTTATCGTCCGCCGCCACCGCAGCGACCAGCGCCGGTCTTCCAAAACAGCCCAGATTGCCCATCAGGCGAGCATATGTCTAATGGACAGTGCATAGCAGAGAGCGCTCAATAGGACTTGGGGGTAGCCAGCTCAACTTTTGTAGCTTTCCGGGCAAGCCGAGAACGTTGAGGCGGTCTTCATGCCCGGAACCACTCGGTGACGCAATGGACCTTCCCGTCGACCTTCATCGGCTTGTGGATCATAAGCCGCTTCCGCAGGTGCTCCGGTGGACTTCGAAGAGCGTGGTCCTCACGGTGGGGCTGCAGCGGCTGCAATCGAATTCGTGTTTTGCGGATCGCCGCCGCCATATACCATCATCAGGCGGAACGGCAGTAGCGGACGTTGCCGCAGCTGCACTCAGCCTTCACAAGCATGTTGTGTCGGGTGCCGATCGAATCGTGCGCCATGAGAATAGAGTGCGCCATGAGAATAGAGATGGAACAAATTCCTCTCCGGTTGATATTGATCACAAACACGGCATGATACAGTTGATACTGCGCGCCGCAGCCAGAGATTTGTGTAGCTCCAGTCGGGATGTCACTGAAATTTCAAATCTGCCAATATAGCTCGAAGCCCTCGTGCGATAGCGGAATGGACATGGGTGCAGCTTTCGATCTGGATAGAGTGGCCAACGCGATGGCTGAAGCCGCGGTCGAGCCGTCGCGGTGGGATGCGGCGATGGACGTTGCTGCTGAGGCCACGGGAAGCTTTGGAGCGATGCTCTTCGATATGAGGAGCCATTTGCCCAGCATCCCGCGCAGTCGCAAAATGAGCCCATCTTTCGAAGCATACGTCCGGGATGGCTGGATTGACCGCGACGACCGCTATGACTTAGTGCCGCTGATGGTGCGCCGAGGGGTTGTCAGCGAACTTGACGTTCTGACGCCTGAGGACATGGCCAAGCGGCCGTATTATCAGGAATTTCTAACCCCCTTCGGTTTACGATGGTTTGCGGGCGTAAAGGTTGCAGCTGGCGATGACTTGTGGTGCCTATCAATTCAGCGGTCGATCCAGCAAGGGCCATTTTCGCCTTCCGAGATGCAGCGCCTTGCCGAGCTCTCAAAACTATTAGGTCCCGCGGCAGCCTTGGCTCGGATGCTCGGCCACGCACGGGCCGAAGGTGCAATGGATGCTTTTAGCGCAAGCGCCACGCCCGCAGTAATGCTTGATCGGAACGCGGCAGTGATTCTGGTCAATGAACCTGCCGGCAAAATGTTTGGTCAAGATCTTCTGCTCATTGGCCGCCATCTGGCTTCGTTCGACAGAAACGCCACGGATGCCCTCGACCGCGCCTTACACGCTCTATTGCGTAATCCGCACCCGGCAGCAATGATGCCGCCAATCTCATTGCCTCGACGGTATGGCAGACCCGTGCTGGCCTATCCGTTGCGCCTTCGAAAAATTACCTCGAACGCCTTTGGGTCCTGTCAGGCTGTCATAGTCTTCATTGATCCCGATATTTATATTCGACCGCCCGAGTTTGCGGTGCGGACCTGTTTTGGGCTGACCTCAGCCGAGGCAAGGCTGGCCTGCCGGATCTCATCGGGCGACGGATTGAAGACCGTAGCGGAACATTTGGGAATCTCCTTCGAAACCGCGAGGAACCAGCTCAAAGCCATATTCATGAAAACTGAGACTCATCGGCAGGCGGAGTTGGTCGCCTTACTTGCCAGATTGAACAGCATCTCGACATTATGAGCACCCACACGGGCGCCATTTGGGATTGATCGAAGGCGACAGTTGCGTTCGCACAAAATGGCTTATCGCGAGGCAGGTGACCCAAACGGGTCGAGAGCTCCGCGCGCGCCGCCTTTTACTGATGACTAAGCCATATGTCGATGCGATAGCGGTCCGAGCCTTGCATCGGCAACATGCCGTCTGGTCGTGTTCCGATTCCCAAAGGACGAAGGGTCGAACCCAATTCCTCCAACGCCGCTCCGATTCTCCGATCACCGGCATTCGTCGCGGAATAACCGATGGCCTTGGGCACTAGCGTGCATTGCGGCGTGGTGTCCCTGTCGAACTGTTCAATCCTGCCGGGAATGAGCCGCAACGACTCGAAAACATAATCGTTGATCGACCTGCGCAACGACTCCGCGTCGACCGGGGCTCCGCTGCAAACATTGATATAGACCCAGCCGATCGGGCGCGGGTCTCCGGGAATTGTACGATAAGTGATCTTGCGGCCGCTGACGTCCGGCGGCTCCGGGTGCGCAACAGCTCGCTTCGGCTGGACGGCGGGAGTGGCAGCGGGAGCCACAGGAGGATTTGAGGGAGGACGATATCCGGCGATCAGGTTTCGCGCAGCTGCCGTCGACACCAAGCTTTGGTGGGCTGAGCCCACGATTGAGAAAAGCCGACAGATGCTGCCTTCGGACGAGTGGTCAAAGCCGACACAGCCCGAGCGCGAGGAGCAAAGGGAACGGCATGCTTGCAAGGGCGCGACGACCTTCGCGCTTACGGTCCCGTCCAGGGCAGTCACTGGATAGTCGAAGAGTTCTGCCGTGGCCTGGGCGCTCGCCAGTTGAATTCCAGCCAAGATAACGAGAGCTGTCGAAGACGCGCCGACCGCTACAAGCAGGCGCCCGAGGAATCCGCAGCGAAAAAGGCTCGCAAACATGTTTCCCCCCGCTGTATCTCTGGTGATCTCGACCTGAGTAGGCGAGAACTCTGTGTCTTGATGTCAATAACGATAAGATCACGGCGCATAAAAGCGGCCGCCCGTTCGGGCTATGGCGCTCTGGCGCCATAGAACGGCCAGAACCTCATGGCTGACCGCAGTTTTTCAGGTTACCCCTCTTTTCTTTTGCCCCGGCGGTCCCCACGGCGTCCGACAAGTTGGCGCGGCGCGCACAGTAGTCCTCCAGCGTTTACTTTTCCAGCCCCAAATGGGGGATGCCGCAAGGCAAAATCGGAGCCAAAATAGACCCAGCTGCGACTAAGCAAGGAAATCTGAGTGCGATCCCGTTCCGGTTAAAGCAAGTGTGAAGAAATCTACTTGAGGGCTCGTTGACATAGCGTTTCCTTTCCGTCGAATATCCTGGCCGGGATGCCGCATGGTTAACGGTCAATACGTGTGGCAGGGGAACAGACTATGGCTGGGGGGGGCAACGCCCACTTCATTCGTTCAACACAGGCACGCACCGGCGACGTATTGGCTGTTGCGGGGACTCCCCTATGGCGTGACTGCGAAACGACTTTTGCCCGCATTGACGAACTGTGCGGGGAAAATGCGTCGAGGCTGTTGCCCGAGCCGATCGTCAAGGAACGGAAGGGCTGTGCCCGTCTGGTCGTTGTTGCGTGGTATGGCAGCTTCGACCAGGAGCCGAAGCGGTTCGACGAAGGAATGCGGTCCCGGGTCGAGTCGAACTTGGCCGAGCGGATTGCGGCCCTTCGTCCGGCGCAAGCCGACCAGGAAATCGGCGAGACCGTCCGAGCTATGTTCAAGGTGGCGGACGAAAACTCCATCTTCGCCGTCGGCCAGGACCCTGCCCTCACGAATTGGGGGATGTTGCCGGAGGAAGCCAGCTCCTCTTGCGCGGGGTTCGCGCGGCACAGCGAGAAGACGATAGACCGATACCTTCCGAGCGGCATATCGCCCGGGGTACCAGGTCAGGTGTGGGCGGTAGTCGGAGGGTTCAAGATGGCCGGCCAAACTCCACCGCGACGCGTCATTGCACCCGAGGCCGCCAGTTTGTCCCTGGGGATGGAGGTCGCGGCTTCGTCAAGGCCCAGGCGTTCCTGGCTTTGGCCGCTTGGGGCGCTTTCGCTGGTGTTCGCCGCCTGCCTGGTCTACGTGGCCTGGCTCTGGCCAACTCACCTTCTCTATCCGGAAGTGCTTCCGCCCCAGCCGATGGCTCCCGTCGTGGACAGCGCGGAAGTCAACCGGCTTGTCGAAGAGCAGATCGGCAGAATGAAAGCCGAGCTTGCGAAGGCCGCATGCGATGCAGACCCCGCTGTTTTTGGCCCTCCGCTCCAGGAAGCCGGGAAGAAAGCCGACAGCGACGCGTCGGTACCGCCCCAATGAGCCAGTTCGTCACAACGACTACGCTCAGCCAGATGCGGTCCCTCGGATCGACGGCGGAGCGCTCGGTCCACCGGCTTCAGGCGGTGCTGGGCCGGGAATTCCCCGCCGGGATCGGTCTTGAGCTCGCCGAGCCCGTGCCGCGCACGGACGGCTCCGGGATCGACTGGTACACCGAGCGCGACGAGCCTCTCGTCCGCCTGACGGATTTTCCGCCCGAAACGTCTGCCGTCTACAAGACGCGGCTCTACCAAGCCGTCCAGGCAGTTCTCAGGGCGGCGGCCGCGCACGAAGCCCGCTCCGACCCGGCGGCCAAGTCGACGGCGACTGCGCTGCGCAACGCAGTGACGTTCCCCGGAGACGAGAACGTCTGGGTCTCCGGCGGTTCGGACGGCAGCGACGGAATGCTCGTGGTCACGGCGTGGGGTTACGAAAAGCACGACGCCGTAACGAGCGGCAAGGGAGAGATAATCGACGTCAGTGACCGCCAGCTGTCGAGTGTGGCGCGTCAGACGGAGCAGTCCGCGCGACGGGTGGCCGGGACTTCCGCCGGGGCCTTTTGGTGGCGGTGGGTCGTCGGCAGCCTCGTCTGGCTCGTCCCCCTAGTGCTTGCGGGGGCGACCGCATGGCTGCTGATTCCGGCCTGCGGCCTGATCCTACCGTTCGGGACCGTCGCCTTCGGAAAGGGCGAAGGCGCCTACTGCGCCCTGGCAGCGCCGCTGCCGCCCCTGGACCAGGCCAGCCTGCGGACGCAGCAACTCATCACGGAAGCAGCAGCGGTCGAGGTCCAACTGCGGCGGCACCTGACTTCGTGCGCTCCACCCGTTCCAGAACCAAAGCCCGAGCTTGATCCAGTGAAGGAAGCGGACATACGCGTCATAGAGGCGAACGGGGAGCAAGGCTACACCCAGGTAACGCTCATCTGGAATAACCGGACAGACTTGGACCTCTTCGTAAAATGCCCAGGCGGCGAAATGGTGCCTCTATCTGGAACTTTGGCATGCGGTGGCAAGCACGACATCGACACGAACCTCAATGGGGAGAGGACCGATCCTGTCGAACACATATCGTGGGCGAGCAAGCCTCCGCCCGGACACTACGAGGTTTACGTGAGGATGTACAACAAGCACGGAGATCCGGCCCCGCGGACCGAATTCGACGTCATCCTCAAACTCAAAAAGGGCAAATCAGCGGAACCACCCATCCACGGCGTGCTGACTGAAACATCCCCCGAAGCGACGCAACTGAAAGTCACGGAGTTCGATGTCCCATGACTGCGGCAAGTCGGCCCCACTGGCAGGATTACTCAAATGCTGACCAACCTCGCCGATTTCAGCGACGGCTTTACGCCGGTGCCGGACAGCGGAATCCCATTGGTCGAGTTGGGGATCGACGCGTCTTTGCTTGCGAAGTGCCGAACGACGGCTCGGCCAAGGGGGCGGGCGCAATGTCGAAGCGAGCTTCCATCCCAAAATCGATCGAACGACACGCATGCCTCAACCACCGATCTGGATGCGCGGCCCTATTGCAAGGGGCAAGGCAAGGAGACCAAGCTGTGGTTCATCGGCTGATGGAGAACCGCCATGGCCTGCTGGTCGACCCCTGCCTGACCGATACCTTCCGAGCGGCATATCGCCCGGGGTACCAGGTCAGGTGTGGGCTGTAAGTCGGAGGGTTCAAGATGGCCGGCCAAACTCCACCGCGACGCGTCATTGCACCCGAGGCCGCCAGTTTGTCCCTGGGGATGGAGGTCGCGGCTTCGTCAAGGCCCAGGCGTTCCTGGCTTTGGCCGCTTGGGGCGCTTTCGCTGGTGTTCGCCGCCTGCCTGGTCTACGTGGCCTGGCTCTGGCCAACTCACCTTCTCTATCCGGAAGTGCTTCCGCCCCAGCCGATGGCTCCCGTCGTGGACAGCGCGGAAGTCAACCGGCTTGTCGAAGAGCAGATCGGCAGAATGAAAGCCGAGCTTGCGAAGGCCGCATGCGATGCAGACCCCGCTGTTTTTGGCCCTCCGCTCCAGGAAGCCGGGAAGAAAGCCGACAGCGACGCGTCGGTACCGCCCCAATGAGCCAGTTCGTCACAACGACTACGCTCAGCCAGATGCGGTCCCTCGGATCGACGGCGGAGCGCTCGGTCCACCGGCTTCAGGCGGTGCTGGGCCGGGAATTCCCCGCCGGGATCGGTCTTGAGCTCGCCGAGCCCGTGCCGCGCACGGACGGCTCCGGGATCGACTGGTACACCGAGCGCGACGAGCCTCTCGTCCGCCTGACGGATTTTCCGCCCGAAACGTCTGCCGTCTACAAGACGCGGCTCTACCAAGCCGTCCAGGCAGTTCTCAGGGCGGCGGCCGCGCACGAAGCCCGCTCCGACCCGGCGGCCAAGTCGACGGCGACTGCGCTGCGCAACGCAGTGACGTTCCCCGGAGACGAGAACGTCTGGGTCTCCGGCGGTTCGGACGGCAGCGACGGAATGCTCGTGGTCACGGCGTGGGGTTACGAAAAGCACGACGCCGTAACGAGCGGCAAGGGAGAGATAATCGACGTCAGTGACCGCCAGCTGTCGAGTGTGGCGCGTCAGACGGAGCAGTCCGCGCGACGGGTGGCCGGGACTTCCGCCGGGGCCTTTTGGTGGCGGTGGGTCGTCGGCAGCCTCGTCTGGCTCGTCCCCCTAGTGCTTGCGGGGGCGACCGCATGGCTGCTGATTCCGGCCTGCGGCCTGATCCTACCGTTCGGGACCGTCGCCTTCGGAAAGGGCGAAGGCGCCTACTGCGCCCTGGCAGCGCCGCTGCCGCCCCTGGACCAGGCCAGCCTGCGGACGCAGCAACTCATCACGGAAGCAGCAGCGGTCGAGGTCCAACTGCGGCGGCACCTGACTTCGTGCATTCCCAAGCCGGCGCAGACGAAGGAGTCGAAGGCTATGGACAAGAGCCTAGGAGAGGGGCACACCGGAAAGCTGCAGGTGACATTGTCATGGCAAACCCTGGACGACCTTGACCTTATTGCCTCCTGCCCAGGAGGAATTCTTGGCGGCAACAAAGGCGCCACGGGTCCTGGGATCTGTGGCGATGGCGTAAGAGACCGCGATTCAAACAGGAATCTGAAGAAAAACATAAGTTCTGAACCCGTCGAGAACATCGTGTGGCAAGACGACATTCCACAGGGCACTTACGACTTCACTGTAAATCCATGGTCTACAAAGATTAAAAACAGGGATATTAGTATCCATTTTGATCTTAGGTTTCGCCTTGATGGAAAAGAGACAATTTGTCATGATACTGTGACGCGAGGAGCCGCAAAAGGAGATGGAGTCATTGGGACAGCGAAACACCTAACTTGGAATTACAGCGATACTCTGCCTAATTGCAATTTTGAAACAAACGAAATTACCATGTGTGTTACAGATTGCAAGCAATAGACACTGATATGACGTTGCCCCGCTTGACGCGGATTTATGGAGATCGTCTGAAGAGGCAGTGCAAAGGATGCAGGAAACACGGATGCTGGCGAATGTTGTCAACTTGAGCAAAGGGGCCGCTCTGGTTCCCAGCTCGACCAGATGCGCTTCGGGTTGGAGACGGGACAGAGGCTGCGGCCCGCATCGGTCGGGTGGCGCAGGCTGGGCCGAAGAGGGCGAAGGACCATGTGCTTGAGAAAACAACCGGGTGGCGGCCTCGATACGCCAGACAAAAAATCTGCTGTTGAAAGCCACGGGGTTAGACACGCCATGACAGCGCCTGCCCCGGCAAAGCCCGATGAGGCGACCGCATGCTGACCAACCTCGCCGATTTCAGCGACGGCTTTACGCTGGTTCCGGACAGCGGCATCCAATTCGTCGAGTTCGGGTTCGACGTCGACGCGACTCCGCGCCTGTCGAGGTCGTTCATCGAACGGCTGTCGCCGGGCGAAACGGGTTCGGATGGAAAGACGTTGGTCCGCCTGCTTCCGAACTGGAACGACGACGATCCCGAATCGGACGAGCAGCCCTACCCCCCCAAAGGAGACGACATAGAGTACCCTATCTCGAGTGCGAAGGCGCTGGAGACCTTTTTGGACTGTTGGGTCCCGATGCCGTTCTTCAAGATTGAACCTGGAAAGGACGCGCTGGGCAACGAAATATACGCGCAGGGCCCGACCGACTGGGTCCGTGTAAGGGTGACCGAAACCAGGAAGGCCTACGGAGACCGGAAGGGAACGCATAGGGCGATCTTCGCGTTCGACAGTTCGCTCGCCCCCCGGAAGCCGAACCGCGCCTATCTGGCGCCCAGTCCGGAAGACGCGATGAGGACGGAGTCTTTTCGGTTCGTCAGCCAGATTCCGGACATCATCTCATTCCTGTCCCACAAGGTCGAACTTCCCGGGCAAGGCCCTGTGGACGCGCAGAAGTGGCTGGACGACTGGGTGAAGGACATTTTCTATGCGATCAAGAAGCTCCAGAGGAGAGGGCGGGAGCTTCGGCCAGAGGACTTCGAGGGTAAACAGTTCGAGCATCTCGCCCGGTACATGACCTTCGTCCAGTTTCTCGCCAGCGCGATCAAGCCGATTCGCGTCACCCTCATCGATACGGTGAGCGAAAACAGAAACGTTCAGCCGGTCGACGTGGACCTCGTGCTG
The DNA here is from genome assembly GCF_040319365.1 of Mesorhizobium sp. M0923. Lineage (NCBI taxonomy): Bacteria > Pseudomonadati > Pseudomonadota > Alphaproteobacteria > Hyphomicrobiales > Phyllobacteriaceae > Mesorhizobium > Mesorhizobium sp. M0923. The sequence goes on from NZ_JAMYNW010000027.1 coordinate 12,344, forward strand.
GACATCGGAAACTCGCGGGCATGCGGACTTCTGATCCAGTCGTTTCCGGACGACGTGAACGTTGACCTCAACAACTCCGTTGTCCTGGAGCTACGGGACCTTTCGAAGCCCGAGCTCGTTTATCGCGATCCGTTCGAGAGCCAGTGCGAGCTGATAGCCGGGGAATTCGGCCCGGAGGACATCGCAAGGCGGTCTGGCCGGCCCCGGGCGTTCTTCTGGCCAAGCCTGCTGCGCATTGGCCCCGAAGCCTCGCGCCTGCGCGGCGAGTCGGAAGGCACCGAGGCCGCGACCGGGCTTTCTTCGCCAAAGCGGTATCTGTGGAGTTCCGATCCTGTTCTGCAGGAGTGGAAGTTCCGTTCGAATTCGCCAGAGCCGCCGATCGAGCGCTCAATGTACCGTTTCGTAAACGACAGGGGCGACGTTATCGAACAGATCGAGCAAGACAGGCGCGATTTCAAGTTGAGGGTCAGGGAGAGCGAGATGCAGACGGCGAGCCGCTTCTGCTTCTCGAGGTCGTCCTTCTTCACGTTCATGCTCGTCGAGATCATCGCGCAGGCGATTTCCATGATGAACAATCCCGGCGCGCGTCGCGAAAGAAGACTCAAGGACTCTCCCCGCCGCCTCCGCAGGATCATCATCACGATCCCGTCCGCTACTCCGGTCCAGGAGCAGCGCATCCTCCGGTCGCGCGCGGAAGCCGCAGTCAAGCTGCTATGGTCCCTGTCAGAATGGGGCAGCGGCGGCATCAACAGCGAGCGTCCGAAAATTCACTGCTCGTGGGACGAGGCGAGTTCGGTTCATCTCGTCTATCTGTATGGCGAGGCGGTGCACAAGCTGGGCGGCTCCATCAGGACGTTGTTCGATGTGCTTGGCAAGGACAGGGACAGGCCATCGACACTTCCACCGCCAAAATCCAAGGGGAAGCCGGAGCGCTCTCTGCGCATCGCCAGCGTCGACGTGGGCGGCGGCACAAGCGACCTCATGGTTACGACCTATTACCAGACCGACAACGTTGCGATCTTTCCCGACCAGAACTTCAGAGAGGGCTTCCGCATCGCGGGTGACGACCTCCTCAAGGCAGTGATCGAGCGAGTCGTGATCCCGAAGCTCGAGCAAGGGCTCGCCCAGGCAGGCCTGCCAAATGCGCGGAACTATCTAAAAGCCCGCTTCGCGGGAGACAATCCGAACATGTCCGAGCAGGAAAAACACCTGCGCCGACAATTCGTGCTTCAGGTCCTTCAGCCAATCGCAATCGGGCTCCTTTCTGAATGCGAAGCAATGCCGCCGACAAGCCGCAAGACGGAAATCCGCAAGGCCGGCAGCTTCTTCGAGATGGGGGGCTGGACGATGGAGTCCGGAGGCGACATTCCCGTGGCCGCGCGCATACTCGGCTATCTCAAGGAAAACATGGGTGCGCTCGGAGCCGGCGACTTCAATATCGCTGACTGCGATATCGCGATAGACCCTCTGGCGGTCGAGGAGTGCGTCCTGTCGATATTCGACGGCGCGTTCGACAACATCGCGGAAGCGATCAACCATCTGGACGTGGACGTGGTGCTGCTGACCGGGCGGCCGATGCGCCTGCCGCAGATGATAAACCTGTTCGTGAACAAGATGTCCGTCCGCGCCGACTGCGTCATTCCGATCAAGGACTATCGCGTCGGCACGTGGTATCCCTTCCGGGGCCTCAGCAACACGCACATCAACGATCCGAAGACAACCGCGGTCGTGGGAGCGATGCTGTGCGCGCTCTCCGAACGGCAGCTCACCGACTTCACGCTCTATTCCAAGTACCTCAGGATGAAGTCGACCGCCCGCTACATCGGGCGGCTCCAGGGGAACGCGACGCTACCGGACGAAAGGCTGCTTTTCTCGGAGGTCGACCTCGATGCCGCAACTGCCTCTGCAGACGAGGCAGAGTTCGATTATCACAGCCCGACTCGCCTCGGTTTCAGGCAACTTCCGCTGGAGCGCTGGGTGGCAACGCCACTCTACAAGCTGACGACCGCTCAGATGCATTCGTCGAGAAGCATAAACAATCCAGTCCGCGTCACTATCGGGCGCAACGTGCAGGTTCCGGAAGGGGACGAGACGGGCGAGATCGCCCTTCTGTCAAGCGAGGCGACGCGCGAGGAATTCGTGATCCAGGACGCGGAAGACGCCGATGGCATTCCGGTCAAGCGTTTGATGGAGCTGAAGCTGGACACGCTAGCGGTCGAGACAGGTGACGGTTACTGGCTCGACACGGGAATAATCTCTATCCAGTGAAACGGCGGTTTAAGCATGCGTAAGGAATTGAAGAAAGCCTGTGACACCGCGCTGAAATCGGCGCAGGATGGGCTTGCGTGGATCGGAACCGCTGCGAACTCGGATCGGGTTGGCAGCACGCGCGGAGGAGCCGAGCAGCAGCTCAGAAAGACGATCGTCTCCACCCGAAAGGCGATGGCGGCGATCGACCGCCCGATGTGCGTCGGGGTGTTCGGCCCGAGCCAGGCCGGCAAGTCCTATCTCGTGTCGGTCCTGGCCCGCCATGGAAGCGCGCCCTTGATGGCCCGCTTTGGCGATCTCGGTCGGGAGGTCGACTTCATCCGGGAGATCAATCCGGGTGGGGATCGGGAGTCCACCGGGCTTGTCACCCGTTTCTCGGTTCGCGAAGAGCCGAGCCCTCCGGGCGCGCCGGTCGTCCTGCGAATGCTCAGCGAAGCCGACGCCGCCAAAATTCTCGGCAACAGTTTCTTCCTTGATGGCGACGCGAAAAAGCGTGCGCCGCTCTCGCCAGATGCCGTCGTATCCGCATTGGAAGAAGCCCGCGGCCGGGCCGCTTCGAAAGCGCCAGCCGGAGGCATGACCGAAGAGGACGTATGGGACATCCAGGAATATTTCGAAAAGCAGTTCGCTGGAATGCCGAACATCGAGACGCTCGGCGCGTACTGGGAAGAGGCGGCAACACTTGCGCCGCGGCTTTCCGTTGCCGGGCGGGCCGACCTCTTTTCCGTGCTATGGGGCGGGGTTCAGGCGTTCAGCGACATCTACCTCGAACTCGCCGAAGCGCTCGAGAAGCTCGGGTTCCCCAACGAGGCCTACTGCCCGATCGAGGCGATCGTTCCGAGGGACCGCAGCATCATCGACGTCGAAACACTGCTCGGTCTCGGAAAACCTGGCCAGGAAGAACTGCTCATCCAGCCGATGAAGGGTTCCGCAATTTCGCTTCCGAAGCCGGTCATTACCGCCTTGGCCGCTGAACTCCGCATCGCGATTTCTGAACAGCCATGGCCGTTTTTCGAACACACGGACCTCCTCGACTTCCCCGGCGCGCGGAGCCGCCAGAAGGTGGAGATCGAGTCTTTCCTCGAGCTTAACCCGCACGGGCTTAAAGACCTTTTCGTCAGAGGCAAGGTGGCCTTCCTGTTTGACCGATACGTGGCCGAGCAGGAACTCTCCAGCATGCTGCTCTGCATCAAAGACTCGAACCAGGACGTCGCCACGCTCCCTGACATGATCGACGACTGGATCCAGACTTCGCATGGCGCGACTCCGGCAGAGCGGGCCAACGCCGAGACTGCGCTGTTCCTGGTGCTGACTATGTTCGACAAGCACTTCAACGAAAGAGCAGGGGATGAAGGGCAGAGTCTGGCGGATCGTTTCGGCGCGCGGTTGGGATCTTCGCTGACGCGTTTTTTCGGCAAGGCCCACAAGTGGCCGTCCGAGTGGACACCAAAGAGGCCGTTCAACAACACGTTCTGGCTCCGGAACCCGAATTTCAAGGCCGAGTTCCTGATCAAGTACAAGGGCAGTGACGAGGTCGCAATTTTGCCGGACAAGGTGGCGAAAGTGGCCGCCCTGCGCGAAGCCTATCTCGAAGTCGATGAAGTCAATCAGCACTTCCGTGAACCGGCCAGGGCTTTCGACGAGGCTCTGAAACTAAACGACGGTGGCGTAAGCTATCTGGCGGAGAACCTTGCGGCAATCTGCCGTCCCGAGATTAAATATGGGCAAATCCGCGGCCGCGTTGGCATCATTGTCAATGAAATCCGGCGCGTTCTGGCGCCATATTTCGTCGACAGCGACATCAATACGCGCCTTGCCGAGCGCCGGGAGGTAACAGACCGGATTCTTGGGGGCCTGACCGAAGCATGGGAGCGGGACCAGTTCGGCCTCGCGATGAAGTTGCTGCAGATTTCGCAAAGCGGAATTTCCGAACATCTTCACATCGATTACGGCAACCGTCTCAAGCGCCAGAACGCGCCGGAGGAAGGCACCCAATCGGACCCCACCTCGAGAAGGCGTACAGGGCCCCGACAACCTCCTCATCTGCCTGGGAGAACGAAGGTGGCCACTGCCGCGGTGTCCTCGCAGTCTGTTTCGCAGAAAGCGCCCGCGCGCGAAGCCTATCTCGCCCGCTCCGCGATGAGGCATTGGGTGGACGGGCTTTCTGCTCTTGCGAGAAACGACAGCGCATTGCTCGCCATTGGCCTTGGCCAGGAATTGGCAAGCGAGCTGATCGCGGAGCTGACTGCCGCAGCGCGCCGCTCTGGGGTCGAAGAGAGCATAGCCGAGGACCTTGCCAAGCTCTCGGGAGCTCTCGAGAATCCTGCCATCCTGCTCGAGAAGGCAGGGTTCCTGGCGACGAGCCGCATAAACCGTTTCGTCAGCACGCTCGGTTTCGAGGCGGTGCCCGAGGACAAGCGGCCATCGGCTCCTGACGGCCAAGACGGTGAGGTCAAGGTGTTTGCCCGCCGCCCGAACGTTTCCAACTGCGACGGGATTGGCAAGGAGCGTCGGAACTTTTCCTACCTTGCCCTCTCGGAATGGATGTACGCCTTCAACCAACTGGTCACCGACAATGTCCTTTCAGGCGAAGGGGTCACAGTCAACGTCGGGGAGAACGAACGCTTGAGGGCTATCCTGGAGGCGCTCGATGCGTCGGCGACGCAGCCTGCCGGGTTGGCTGGGGCGGTTCGATGACGGAGGTTAAGATCGACGTCACAGAGGACGAAGAGCGCCTCTTCTGGCATGCCCTGGTAAAATTTCCGCAGCAATTGGGCAGCTCTCCGCAGTTGCGCCTGACGATAACACGCAAGACCTCCGACACTCCGTATCTTGGCGATGCCGGATGGCAGGCGAGCCCGGCGACCATAGAAGCCGTGGTCGTCAGCCGTTCCGCGAACTCGGCCACGGTGGCTGTTTCGCCCGAGGTCTGCGACAACATTAGGGTGGACACCAAAGTTAGGATCGAAGTCGACGGCCATGACGTATGGGGCAACGCCTTCTGGCCGCCGATCACCCCTCGCCCGGGTAATTGGGGCGCAGGGCTGACCCCCCCTCCGAAATTCACGCCTATCAAGAAGCCCTCCGACGATGTCATAGAAAAGATCGTCGACCCGCCCCAGGAGGAGGAAGAGAAGCCGAAGGACCGAACTCCGCCTGTGCAACTGCCAAAGAAGAGGCGGCGGTACCTATACCTTCTGATCCCGTTGGTGTTGCTGTCGGCGGTCGGAGGATACTGGATAATACCTAAGCCCGAGCCTTTGATCGTGAAGTTCGAGAGGCTGAAGCGGACGGACAGTAGCGGTGCTGAACTGTTCGCCCTGAGCGGCGAGGCATACCAAAAAGGCAACGCAGCGATCGGCTTGCAGGCGATCAATCTTGCGATGGAAAGGGGCAATAAGGACGCAAAGCTCGAAGTCGCGCGCTGGTACGATCCGGGTTCCTTCAATCCCGCCAAAGCAGATCGGCCAGACGCAAACAAGGCTGCGAGGACCTATTTCGAGCTGACGATAGAGGGTCAAACGGGGGCCAAGGAACTGCTTCGTTCCCTCTGCGCGAAAAGCGCGAGTTCTCCTCAAGGTCCCGGTTTTGACGGGTTCTTGGTGAACACTTATTGCGAAGGGACTTTAGAATAATGACAAATGACAAGGCCTGGCAACCCGCCGCCTGTGGAATCTTCGGAGGAATGGAAGCATGCGGAAGAGCAACCTAGAGAAGTATCTTGCTTTATGTGCCCTGCCCCTCCGTATTTCTGTGGCGGCCGCGGCAATGCTCCTTTGCACCGCCGTGTCGGCGGGCGCGCAGGATGCTGCCGCGCCCGTCGAGCTTTTTAACTATCCGGGTACTGTGCTGAACGGGATCACCAGCGCCCAGGTTCCCATGAAACTGGAAGCATGTCGGCAACTCTGCGAAGGCCGTTCCGGGTGCCAAGGTTTTGACCACTCTGAAAAGAACGAATGCCGCCTGTTTACGAGCGTAGTTGGTTGCCGTTCGGGGAGTGGCTCGACCTCGGAGACGCGCAGCCTTGTACCGAATTGCCCCGGTCCGACAAATCCTCCACTCGCAGTCAGGCTGGCGAAGCTCAGGGAAACGGACACGGATGGTCATGAACTCTTCGCCCTGAGCCAGGAGGCGTTCAAACGTGGAGATCGGAGCGTCGGCATGGAGGCTATCAATCTTGCCACGCAGAGAGGCAACCAGGATGCGAAACTCGAAATGGCGCGCTGGTACGATCCAAGGACGTTTGCGCCGGATCGCGTCGACGGAATCGATGCCAACAAAGCCGCGCGTTCCTATTTCGAACTTGCGCTCGAGGGCAATCCGAAAGCCAACAGCCTCCTGAACTCACTCTGTCTCGAATCCAGCGATTCCGGCTCGAACCACGCCAACGCATACGAAAACTTCCTTCGCACCACCTACTGCGAAGGGTCGATCAATCCCTGACCAGGCCGCGTTTTCATCGGGGGTTTGGGCTTAGGGGAAGGCGAGTATGCAGCAGAGGTGTCATCGGTTTAGCGCGTTCGCGGCAAGGATCGCGTCGGCCGCGCTGCTGCTGTCCCTTTTGCTAGCGATGCCCGAAATTGTGCCCAGAGTATCTGCACAGGAGCCCGGGGAATTTCTCGACTATCCAGAGACTGCATTGAAAGGGACCACCAGCGCGGGGTTCGAGAGACCTCTGGATGACTGCCGGAAAATCTGTCTAGAACGTTCGGGCTGCGTTGGATTTGATCACTCCTCTGCAACTAACATCTGCCGCCTGTTCGAAGGAATTGGCTCCGCTCAGTCAGATCCGCTTTCGACTGCCGGCACGCGCCAACGGATTCCGGGATACCCCGATCCCGTCAACTCCGAGTCCTGGTACTACGCGTCTTTCAGTGGCATTGATCTCTGGGGCCAAGATATCGTGCCGAAAGGCTTGGCTGCATCCAATGCCGAAAGATGCTCGGTAATGTGTGACGGCCATGCCTCCTGCCGTGCATTCACCTACAACCAAGAAGCGAACCGCTGCTTTCTGAAGTCGGGCTACGATTTCGTGCAGTCTTACTCGGGCGGAACTTCGGGCCTCTATTTCAAGGCAAAGCCTTCGCAGCCCGCCTTGACCCTGAGCACCGAATGGGAACTCTTCATGAACAGCGATTTTCTAGGCAATGACCTAAATGACTGGCCGGCGCGTTCGTACCAGGAATGCATGCAGCAGTGCGGGTCGGACAGCCAATGCGGCGGATTTACATATGTCACGAGGCCCAATCGCTGCTACCTGAAAAGCGGTACATACCTCTCTCCCGTCAGGAGCTCCAAAACGAGGACATCCGCGCGAAAGTCTGAACGGACGGTTTATCCTGACTTTGTCCGCCCCGTCTCTCCGAGGGACTGAAGATGCCGCCGCGGATCGCACCTGTTCTTGCTGTCGCCTGTGCCATCTTGGGTGGCATCATAGCAGAAGCTCTCTCGAGTCCATTGCGGGCGGAACCGATGTCGGAAGCTAAAATTCAAGAGACCAATTTGCACCGGATGATCGAAGACGCCAGATTGCGTCAGATGATCGGTCAGATGGTGCTGGTTGGCTTCGTCGGCAGCGACCCGGATGCCGAGGGCTACAGGAGGGTCGTCAGACAAGCCGAAGACGGAACAATAACGGGAGTCATCTATCTGGGGCGCAATATAGGTAGTCTTAAGGGAGTGCGGCAACTGAACGAAGGCTTGCAGCGAGTCGCCGCAGCCCCACTGCTCATTGCGGTCGACCAGGAGGGTGGCCGCATCCAGAGGCTCACGAGCGCCGTCGGATTCAAGGAGACCCCCAGCGAGGCAGCGGTCGCAAAGACCATGACTCCAGACGCAGCCAACCTTGTTTACCTAGACCTCGCGTCAGGTCTCTCCAATTTGGGTTTCAACCTCAACCTAGCCCCGGTGGTCGACGTCAATCTCAATGCTGCTAATCCCATTATTGGAAAGCTCGGACGAAGTTTTTCCGCGGATCCGTATAAGGTCGAGGCCTACTCGAGGGCTTTCGTGCAAGCGCATCGGGCGAAGGGGGTTCTGACCGCGCTGAAGCACTTTCCGGGACACGGTTCCAGCAACAAGGACACTCACAAGGGCATGGCAGACGTCACCGGGACATGGAGCACGGAGGAGCTTCTTCCTTACGAAGCCCTGATCGGATCGGGCGACGTCGACATGATCATGTCCGCGCATGTCATAAACGACAGGCTGTCCGGTTCGAGCAACGTTCCGTCTTCTCTTTCCCGCGCGACGTTGACGGGGCTCCTGAGAAAAGCCTTGCACTTCTCAGGAGTGATCATCAGTGACGACATGCAGATGCAGGGCATCACCGACCGCCTCAGCTTTGAAGACTCAGTGCGGCAAGCCGTTCTAGCAGGGAATGACATCCTGATATTCGCCAACGACAAACATCCTGACCCTTCGATCCCCGAAAAGATAGCTGATCTCTTGTCTGAGGAAGCTCGCGAAGATCCGGAAATGCTTGAACGAATACGAGAATCTTACGGCAACGTCATGCGCTTGAAAAGGAAGCTTGCGCCGGCTGTTGCCAAGGAAACAATCACTGTGAGAGAACGTTAGCGCGTGGGACGATGCTGGCGCGAGCCTCTGGGGCAAGGAAAATGAAGCATGTCGGCTGATGGCTCTAGGTACAGAGTCGTAGAACTTCTAACGGCATTGCTTAGCACAGTAGCGGCTGCCGTTGTTCAATCGGTTGCAGTCTGGCCAGCGAACGCCCAATCGACCGAGGTACTCTTCGACTATCCACAGACTTTCCTGAACGGGATCGGCACCGCACAGGTCAGTGTCCCGATGGAATCCTGCAGGAATCTCTGCTCCACCCGTTCCGGCTGCGCCGGCTTCAGCTACTCGTCGGCCGCATCACTTTGCAGCCTGTTCTCGAGTGTCGACGGCGCGGGCGAAAACAGGCTATACACTGCCGGCACCCGCAGCCTCATCATCGGCTACCATCCACCAACCAATCCGCCTGCTGCTGCGGCTCAACCGCCAAAGGTTAACGGTCTTAACGTGCCGGTTCCGAAGCTACACGAGAATGCGAAAAGCACGCGGAAAAAAGGCGTTCGCAAATCCAAGCCGGCCGCCGCCCACCGCGTTGTGCCGCAGCAGCAAGAACCGGTAAAGAAGCAAGGGGGGCGGTTTAAAATGTGCAAGACTGTGAGAGGCGTTTTCCAAGTGCCGGCGGGCGAGTTTTGCTCGCCAGGGATGTGAATTCGGGTGCTCGCTGGTTGCGGGAACGTCAGCGCAGGCGCGAGCCGCGGCTTGGGTAGGGAGAATACGTGTCGGCTGACGGCTCAAAGGCGCCAGCGAAGCCGAGCTAGATACCGCCGGCACAGTCTGATCACCGGCTACTCTCCGTCGGCCGGTCCGCCTGTCGCGGCTCAATTGCCGGGATGAATGCCTGATGCGCTCCGAACCTCTCTAGAAGAAGTCAAGGAAGGGCACAAAGTGAAAAGGATCGAGTTGCTTCTTACCATTCTAGTCTCGATTGTTGTCATTCCTTGGCTCGGGCATCCTGACGTTGGTAATTTAGAGTGGGTTGCTCCGTTAGCTCTGCTCGTGGTTTTCGTTGGCATACGCGCCTACGACACAGGTACCGACGAATGGCAAACGCGTTTTCGGGTAACCCGGCTCGTCCATAAGTGGCGGATCGCGCTTCTGTTCTGGCTAGCAATTGCCTGTTTGGTGGGAAGCCTCTGGCTGAGTCCCGGATAAAGGCAATATCAAATGCCTCGAACAACAATCGGCCGATTTGGTGGGGATGCGCAAGATTGAAAGGAAGGTAGCGTTGGAGCCTGTAGCCAAGAAAACAAATACGAGGTCATTGGCGCTGGCGCAGACGAGGAGCGTGCATGTCGGTTGGCAGCTCTAGCTACAGGATCCCCGGGCTCCTTTTGGCACTGGTTGGCGCAGTTACGGCTGCTGTCGTTTCGTTGGTCGGAATTCGGTCAGCGAAGGCGCAATCGACCGAGGAACTCTTCAACTATCCACAGACTTTCCTCAATGGAGAAGTCAGTGCGAAGGTCGGCATCCCGATGGAGTCCTGCAGGAAGCTCTGCTCCACCCGTTCAGGCTGCGCCGGTTTCGATTACTCGTTTGCAGACGGACTTTGCAGGCTGTTCAAGAACGTCGCCGGCGCCAGCGAGAGCCAGCCACACATCGCCGGCACTCGCAGTCTGGTCATGGGCTACCATCCGCCCTCGAATCCGCCTGTCGCGGCTCAACCGCCGGAGCCACCGATCGAGGAAGCCACGGCTTCGCCACCGCCTGCGAGTTTCACGAGATTTCGCAATAGGGATCTCACCGGCGAGGCGACCGAAACAATCGGGGCTCTGGATGCTGACCAATGTGAAGGTATGTGTCGAAGCGCTGACGCTTGGTGTCGAGCCTACACGTTCGATGCTTGGAACAGGAAGTGCTTCCTAAAGGAGGGAACTGGGCAGCTTCTGGTGAACGCCCGCGCCACCAGCGGTGTCCTTTCCAGCCTTGCCACTCCGACTTCGTCGCAGGCCGACATGTACTTCGAATACTTCAACAACAAGGCTTTCCCGGGGGATGGTTTTCATGTCCTGTCAGCACGGAGCCGGGACAAATGCGGGAGCGAATGTTGGGCCTTGAATCAATGTGTGGCGTTCTCGTTCACAGCATCGCAGCGGCGCTGCATTCTTTTCGATCAACCAGGCGAATACTCGAGTAGTCAGGGAACTAGCAGCGGCGCAAAACGCCAAGATTGAGTTCTCCTCCAGGTGAACTCAATCACGTGCAAAGGTAGAAGGAATTGGCTTCTTGTTCGCAGAAGCCCAAGAAGCTTTGTCGCTCCTGGTGTCAAGCTTGGCAATAGTACTTGGTTGAGCTTGTACAGAGAAGAGCGTCCTCCCTCCCCTTCTGGTGCTGTCGCTGATCGCCGCGTACCGACAGAGGAAATGCAGCATTCGACTTGCACCACTTCCTAGCCTTGCCGCCTTGCCGCTGGCGCGAGGCAACTCGACCAAACCTCCTCGGATCGTCCCATATTCAAATTCGCCAAGGACGATTGTTCCGGACGGCCTACTACCACCGATGGCACCGCTTCGATACAAGACTTTGGGCGCAATCGCAGCGAGATCATCCAGAAGGACTCATCGAACGATAGACGTCACGTGCCCCGTGAAAAGCTGAGGACTTCCGAAATCAAGTTGCACCTGGTCCCTCCGAAGAGGCCTACGATGATCAAGGCTGCCTCGACCCGCCTGGCGCCGGACTGATGCCCGGGTAAATGCGGCTCGATCGCCGCCCACGCCTCATCCGGCAACGAGAAGAGCGCCATGCGCCACTTCCCGAGATTCCCATCATACGTGAATCAGGAAAGCTTTTCCGCCTCAAGTCTCTGATCGGTTTGAGCCTAGTTCAGCATGCAACGTTCCTCTGACCAACCTCTCGCCCGCTGCGCGGCGGTACAGACGCTGCCCCCTGGGAGAAGCTGTTTGTTGTTTTGACGGATGTAATTGTCAGCTTGTTTGTTGTACCGCGGCGCTGGGCGGTACGTTTCGCGAGGCGGCGATGGTACGAAAGCCCCAGCCGCGCCGAGCCCGCCAACGAATGCGTTCAAGAACGCGTCCACGTTGCCTGCCGTTTGTTGCTGCCTTTGTTGCCGTGAATACCTGGCGTCTGCCACCGACAAGTTGCGGATTCGGAGCCCGTTCTCGGTGAGGGAGCCGTTTAGGGCGACTACTTGGCACAGGTCATAACCGGCGCTGTAGCAATCATTCAGCGTGGCGGTAATCATGGAACGGGCGTTCTTCATCGTATATTTGAGGCCTTTGTTGTGCCGCCAGAAACAATATGCCTCGCCGTCGCTATGCCGATAGCCGCCGACGAACACTTTCGGATACCGGATTCTGTCGTACTTGTTGGACATTGGCCCTCTGCAGGTGTCCCATACCACCGCGCCGATCGTCTTGGCTGCGATGGGTGTCGTGGCCGCGAAGGGTCCGATCATTGATGCGAGGATAGTAACTGCTAGTTTGTAGCGCATGGTCTGTTCCTCCTAGGTTTCCCTCCTCCCTCTCTGCTCGCGGAGGAGGTCAGGTGAGTAAGCGATTCAGAGTGCGCGGCTTAAACGCAATTATGTGGCGGAGGGCAGCCGAGTCTGGCGGTGCAGCCTTTGACGACCGGGTGCGCAAACATCCCCATTGCTGTCTTCCTGGCAACCTTCCTCGCCGCATTGGCAAGCGAAGGCGCGAACCCCCGGCCTGTGGAAAAGGCAGGCTGCCGGCTACCGCCAGCAAAGCGAGTGTCGCAACTAAAGAGCTTCGCTACCCCCATCATTTCACGACCTCGATGTTGTGTTTGATAACACAAGGAGGCGTATCACTGATTGATTGGTATCCGCTTGACCCATTTGGGTCAGGCGGCATAGTCGGCAATCGACTGCTGAGGAACTGCTGGTATTGCGCTGCCGAATACCGCATCAGCTATAGTCTTCTCGGTTGCCTTGCCGCTGGCCGCGCATTATCCCGGCCTAGCATGCCGAACTTCGTCTAATTTGATCTTCAGGCGTTTCGGGGCACCTCTTAGAGCGACTATCCTCTTCATCGCTACATTGACCGAACGCGGCACAGCTCTCCATCCGATCGATCGCCTTCGGGCGGTTGTGCGTGAAGTTCTGCAAAAAGGGGCGGCCGTGGTGGTGCTCATGCGGCTTGGCGCAGAGCGAGTTTCTTGTGCTCACGCAGGTCGCCCATCTTGATAGCAACATCGCTGCGGCGGCGGATTTCCTCGTTTAAGCCGTTCAAGCATATTGGTGCACTTGAGGTGCTTGTGGTGCTGGCGCGGCAGGCGGAAGAAGGTCAGCGTACGTCGATGGACTCCTCCACCCAAGCCGGCAGTCGGGGATAACGTCCCGACTACTTGGACAACCATGCGACGAAATCAGCCTTGGCCTCGGTGAGATCGCGCGGGTTGTAGGCCAGCACAGTTCCTCCAGGCAATCGTCGCCACGTTTCCTCGTTAGGTGATCGAGCGCGTTTCTGAGGAAGTGCAGGTAGTAGCGCCGCCGTCGTGCTTCCGGGATCACTTCTCCGATCGCCGCAACCAGGCCGGCATGATCGTCGGAGACGACTTCGACGCCCTGAGGCCGCGCCTTCAGCGCGCGAGAGGAAGTCCTTCCAGGCCGAGCGGCTCTCGCGATTGGCCACTCCACGGCCAAGATCTGGCGCCTGCCATCCCATTCGATGCCGACCGCGATCAGCACTGCCTGGCTCATTACAATGCCGGCTTCGCGCACCTTATCGTAGCGGGCGGCGAGGATACCCCGCGAGCATCCGCAAAGGAGCGGTCAATATCGTCGGTTGAAGAGGTCAGATAAGCCAGGTGCAGCCAGCACGCGATGAAGCCCATCATCTCAATGGTCGTCACCTTCCGGTCGCCGGGCTTGTGGCTGCTGTATGCTTGCGTCTTTTGCAACCACCGGAAGAGCGGGTGCCGGCCCTTGCTGCGTTCGCGCTCGCCCCATTCATGGCCGAGCGTCTTCTTCATGAAGTAGTCGAGGAAGTTGGGGAAGATGACCCAATTCCTCCCCCAGTGGACCGTCGTCTTAGCCGCCACGAACCGGAAGCCGTTCGCCTCATCCACCCACGACACGATGGGGTTGCCGTACCCTTGCTGCTGCTGGCGCACGCTCTCCGCAGCCTGATGCTGGCGCATCATGGCTTGCGCTTGCGCCAAGAAGACGGGGTCGCGTTCAGGCATTAGCCCGCTCCGCACACCCTGTTTGGCGGCATTCAAACAGCATTTCTTGAACTTCTTGCCGCTCCCGCAAGGGCACGGCTCATTCCTTCCAGTCTTCATTTTTGGGATTATCGCAGAGTCGTGCCGCTGGGTCATACCATTGACAGACGGTTGGTGGCTCGCGCCGCCCGTCTAGAGCGGGACGTCTGCAATTCCCCGATCGAGACCTTGGCCGTGCACCAAGCCAAAGTCCGCCCTTGACCCGTAGCCAATAGTTTTCGCGCGTAGGGATGGCAGCATTGCGCGCCAGGAGCGGCCATTGAGGTCACCAAAACAGCGACAAAGCAATGGATCACCGCTCAGTCGCCTCTTAGCCAGCGGCTTGGTCTCCAGCCTTCCAAGGCCAGACGGCCTACTGGCGGCCGTATTTCTTGAACGTCGCGTTCCAGTCGGCTGCCAGCGCGTCAAGCGTTTCCTTGGCCGTGCCGGAATCGCCGGTCACATAAGGATAGACGCGCTGGTTGAATTGTAGCAGTAGTTCGGCATTCTCGGGAACCGCCCAGAAATCCTTCACCTTGAACATGGTCTCGTGGAAGGCCTTGTTGTAGGGCGTGGCGTTCTGGAACTCATCCGACTTCAGTACGGCTGCGCTGCAGGTGTAGCCGCCGAGCGCTGCCCACTTCTTCTGGGTCTCATCCTTGATGAACCATTCCAAGAACTTCAGGGATTCTGCCTGCTTCGAGGAGTAGGAGACGATCGAGATGCCCTGCCCGCCAAGCGCGGCGAACTGGTCGCCGTTCGGCCCTGCCGGGTTGGCGAAGAAGCCGGTGTTCTTGGCGTTGGGATTGCTCGCTTCGTTGATCAGTGATGGGAAGAACGCGAAAAAGTTCATGCTCATCGAGGCCAGGTTTTCGGTGATCGCCTGGTTGTCGTGGATGAAATTGGCGTTGGCCCAGCCCGGAGGCGTGAACTTGTAGAGTTCCTTGTAGGCATCGAGCGCGGCGATCGCCTTGTCGGAGTTGATGATGCCGTCGACCTTGTAGGTCGAATAGTCGCCAAGCTCGCCGCCGTAGGAGAAGAGCAAGCTTTCGAAGCCGCCTGCCAGCCCGTCGTGGACATTGTCGGTGTAGATGGCGACGCCGTATTTCTTCTGATCGGGACGGTAGAAGAACTCGGCGATGTCGCGCAGCGCCCTGAAATCCTTCGGCACGCCGAGGTCGTAGCCGTACTTGGCCTTGAACGCTGCCATTTCCTTCGGGTCTTCGAACCAGTCCTTGCGGTAGGACCAGCCCATGGCGTCGCCTTCGAGCGGGATCGCCCAGTACTTGCCGCTGTTGCCGGGATATTCGGCGTAGACTTTCACCGTCGCGGGGGCCATCAGTTTGGCTACATCGTGCTTCGCGAAGAAGTCGGTGAGGTCGACATAGTGGCCGCCGGTCGAGCCGGCGCCGAGCCACTGCGAGTCGCCGACGACCATGTCATAGGCGTCGCCCTTGGCGTTGAACTCGGCAAAGGCCTTGGTTTCGAATCCCGGCCAGGCCGTCGTTTCAATAGTTACCTTGACGCCGGTTTCCTTCTCATACTCGTTGACGAGTTCCTGAAGGTAATTCGCCGGGTCCCATTCCGCCCAAAAGATAGTGAGCTCTTCTGCCGAAACCGATCCACTCGCAAATGTCATGGCGGCGCCCACCAACAGACCAGCCCACGTTTGCATATCGCTTCTCCTTCCACGGCGACGTCGTCCAACTAGGAATTTGCGTATCGGATGCAATGCTTCACCTGCGTTCCGTCGAATGCGAAAGCATTCGGAGCAGGCCTTTGGCCTCTACGAGATCAGGCGTGTCAAACCCCTCGGTGAAGCTGGCGTGGACTGGCGCAAGAATATGCCGCGCCTTGTCGTTGCGGCCTTGGCCGGTATAGAGGCGGGTGAGCCGAAGCGCGGCCCTCAGTTCAGAGGATTTCGCGCCTTGATCGCGGGCCGCCGTGAGAGATTGCTGGAACCAGCTTTCGGCGGCTTCATCGGTTGGGTCCAGCGCTGAAACCAACTCACCCCTTGTGCGCAATAACTCTGGTAGCTGATACTTCGAGGTCGATTTGCCCAGAGTATCGAAGGCCTGCGCCAGGAGGGCAAGGCCTTCGCTTGCATCGCCGCGCTCGCCGCAGTTACGCGCAAGAATGCAAAGGTAGTAGGCCATGCCCATATCCGCGCCAGTCGCGGCGATACCCGCAATTCCCAGGCGCATTTGGCGAATGCCTTCCTCCAACTGCCCCAGACCGGCGAGCGCCCAGCCGAAATACACACGAGCCTGGCCAAGCAGCAACGGCATGACGAATTCATCACACAGAGTGATAGCTTTCTTCGCCCATTGAAGGCCTTCGGCGGGCTCGCGCCGCATCAGGTGGACCAAGCAGAAACTTAGCTGCGCTTGTGCTGTGCTGACCGGATGCGAGTCTCGCTCGGCTAGCGCTATTGCATCGCGTGAGCGTACGAGCGCCTGGACCGAATGGCCGCGCATGAAGAGCATCTGTGCGGAAAACGCCCTACAGCATACGCCGGGGTCGTGTCCGGCATAGCCCCAAGCAAGGTGACGATGTCGCTCGTAATCATAAGTGGCCAGGCCATGGCTTGCATGACGTTCGCTCGCGTCGTAGTCACCGAGGTAATAGTAGATCCCCCAGAGTTGGTGATGTGCTTCGAGGATGTACCCCGAATCATCGGATGCTTGCGCGAGTTCCAATCCGAGCGATTGGCATTGGTGGCCCAGCATCTTGGCAGCGCGCAGGTTGCCTGAAATGGTCTGGTAGGAGCTCTCGCCGCGCATCGCGGCGAATATTTGCGGCTTGTCGCCTAGCGTATCGGCAAGCCTCCGCGCGCTCGAAAAGGCCTGAAGGACTTCTGGTGCTCCCCAGCCCTTGGCTGCAATCATTGCCGTTCCCGTTGCGCTTTCAAGCGAAAGCTCCAGTCGCAGGCGGTCCTCAGATCCGGGCAATGATCCGACCAGCTCGAGCCCCTTGCGGAGGTGGGAGGCCGCCTCGAGATTGGCAGATCGCTTCAGCGCGAGCTGCCCTGCCTTGAGCCAATAAACGGCAGCCTGATAATTGACGCCGGCGACGGTATAGTGATGCGCAAGCGTTTCAGGTTCTGTCGCGACAACTTCCTGGAATTGCGCCTCTAGCGTCGCGGCGATCTTGGCGTGAATCTGTTGCCGACGGCTTTTCAGCAGGCTCTGATAGGCAGCATCCCGCACCAGCGCATGCTTGAACGTATAGGTCGCCTCTGGAGGAACGCCTCGCCGACAAACGAGCTCGGATTCTTCCAACTGCGGCATGACGTCTTGGAGACGGATTTCGTCGGGGTCCGTCACGGCAGCGAGCAGTCGGTGATGGAAGCCGCGGCCAATACAAGAGCCGATTTGAGCGACCTCCTTGACCGCCCCCAGTCGGTCGAGGCGAGCCATCAAAGAATCCTGGAGCGTCGAAGGAATCGCAAGAGGAGGCAGAGGACCTGAGAGCATGTAATGGTCGCCCGCGTCGACAAGGAGACCGGAGTCGAGCACGGTCTTGGTCAGCTCCTCAACGAACAGCGGAACGCCTTCGGTTTTGGCCAGAATCTGGCTGGCTACCTCCGGCGGCAACGCCTTTCCACCTGCCACGCGATCCATGATCGCTGCTCCTTGATCGGGTCCGAGGCGATCGAGCGACAGGGCGGTTACATGCGAAAATTGATTCCAACCCAACGGAAATTCGGGTCGAAAGGTTACGATCAGGAGCACCCGCATGTCCCGCAAGCGACCAATCAGCATATCCAGCCATTCGCCGGTCGTGGGATCGATCCAGTGCGCATCCTCGACGAGGACGATGATGGGCTCGCGTGCGGCCAGCGCCTCGACTTGTTGGACAAGGGCAGCCAAAGTACGGGCCTTTTGGGCTGACGGCGGCAGCCTGGTGGGCGGGTAGCGGCCAGTCGTGTCGATCGACAGCAGCGTCGCCAATAGAGGCATTGCTTCCGCAACGTCCGGGACGATGCTGCGGAGCAGGGCCTCAAGCTTGTCAAGCTTGACGTCCGTAGTGTCGTCACGATCCAGTCCGGCGGCTCGCTCGACGTGCGTGGTCACGGGATGGAGCGCGCTGTTGATGTGATAGGGCGAGCAAAAATAGCGTAGCCGCGGAGGCGGCTCGGCGCTCAATCGATCAACCATCGCCGCGATCAACCGGGATTTGCCAATGCCCGGCTCTCCAGACAACAGCACCACTCGGCCATCCCCGGCGCAGGCCCGGTGCCACTGGTCAACCAGAAACTCGAGTTCCTGGTCCCGCCCAACAATCGGCGTCACAATGTCCTGCCGCGCCTCGAAACGACTCTCTGCCGCTGTCTCGCCGACAATGCGCCAGGTGCGGACCGGCTTTGCGAAGCCCTTTAGCTCCCCGCGACCGAGATCGACCATATCGAATAGACCGGCCACCAGTCGTTGCGTGCCGTCAGCTACAACAACGCTGCCCGGCTCGGCGAGCGCTTGCAGCCTCGCAGCCAGGTTAGGCGTGTCGCCTACAACGGCCTCCTCCTGTGCCGATCCTTCGCCAACGAGATCGCCGACAACGACCAGTCCCGTCGCGATGCCAATGCGGGCAGCCAGCGGTTCGCCTCCCGGCGCTGTAAGTCGGGCCGTTGCTGCGGCGGCGGCCATGCCCGAGCGAACCGCTCGTTCGGCATCGTCCTCGTGCGCCTGCGGCCAACCGAAATAGGCCAGCACCCCATCGCCCATGAGCTTGGCGACTCGCCCTTCGTAACGGGTGATCTCTTCCGACACTGCGATCTGATAAGCGCGAATAACCTCCCGCATGTCCTCCGGGTCGAGGCGCTGCGACAACTCGGTCGAGCTGACGAGGTCCACGAACATGACTGTTAATTGGCGCCGTTCGGCGTGCGGTGGCCGCGCGTCACCATGCTCGGGCGACCTTGCCGGCGCACTCCCGCGGTCGCGCGAGGATGCTTTGATCAGTAACGGGCCGGATGTGTCTCCGAATGAAGCCACAGCGGCAAGCAGCCGGCGCCGGTGACCGACCGATGTGATCCCGAGTGCTATCAGATCCTCCGCCGTTAGCTGAGGAAGCATCTCGGATTCAATGTCATTGTCGCGGAAGACCAGAGCGTATCGCTCCAGTCCCAGGCTACTCAGCCATGCCGCGATGTCCACGTCCTTCTCCCAACCAAGCACTAAGGGTGCTGTGTGGAACCATATCCCAAATTGGAAGGGGAGTCGTCATACGCTCGGGAACCAGGCGAATGGCAGTTACGGGTCCCCGGACACCATGCCGCCTGAGCTGTCTGTCTGTTTTCGGGAAACGACCCAGGAGGCCTCAATGTCGGATATTAGGCGCAGAGCAGACAGGCGGCTTTCGAACCGGAGCGACAAGAGCAGACCTTTGTTCGGCGCAAATGTCGTCCTGACCTGACCCAACGTGGTCTTTCGGCTGCGAGCGTCGCTGGCTGGAGCTGCGTTACTCGATCGGAGGCCAATGGTATTTTCAATGGAACGCTAATATACATGGAAACCCCAACGAGCAGCGCCTGCCAGATATTTGAGGAATGCCATGCGAAGGCTCATCTTCACGGCAATGTGTATCGTCGCCGCAACAGCAGCTAACGCCCATGATTGGTACGAAGACAAGATTGACCCGCAGACCAAATTCAAATGCTGCGGTGGTTCGGATTGCCGCGCCGTACCTCGGTCTTCGGTGCGGTCCAGGGTAGACGGTGGGTACACTTATTTGCCGCATAATTTCACCATCCCACGGGACCGTGTACAGGAATCCCCGGATGGACAATACCATATCTGCGAGAATAAATATGTTGTAACCAATCAGCTGTATTGGCGTTGCTTCTTCGCACCTCGTGTCGATGTGTCTATACTTCTAAAGCGCTAAGGCAAATACCAAACTCCGCTTCCGCAATTCACCTTCGCAAGGTGCCAGGCCATTAATTCTGTTGGACTTTCTTTAGAATTGTCGAAGCTCAATTTACGTGATTTCGTCCTAGTCCAGGCCCACTTTGGCTGCGCGGTCCCGAGCGCGAGCAAGCCCACAACCTCGCGATCAGCTCAAGTCAATATTTATCAGCCCATCTTCTTAGCGGCGATGCCTTCCGCAGAACCTGAATTTGTTGATCAAATTGGCAGGAGACCAACAACCCGCAATAGTGATCCGAAATCTGCTGACATGATGTTTGACAGGCGGCCAATCGAACGGTCAATTCAAGCGGGACATCGGGTACTGGCCGGTCTCGTTTTGCTGCTTGCGCTCGGCGCTCCGACCTTGGTTGAGGACGGCAACGATTGCGGTGGCGCCGCTGCAGGCTCACAGCGGATCGCGGCCTGCACGCGGATCATCGAGGACAGGACGCGAAGCCCGGGCAGTCGCACCATCGCTTACCACAACCGGGCTATGGCCTGGATCGACAGCGGTGACAATGACCAGGCCATGGTGGACTACGACAACGCCATCGCTCTCGATCCGAACGACACTGATGCCTACAACGAGCGTGGGCTGCTGTGGTTCGAGAAGGGTAAGAACGACAGCGCCATCCGCGATTTCGACCGGGCGATCGAGCTCGACTCGGGGAAAGCCATGGCCTTTTACAACAGAGGTCTCGGCTGGGCTCACAAGGGCGACGACGCTCACGCAATCGCCGACTACAGCCACGCAATCGAGCTCGATCCGGCATATATGGAGGCCTACAACAACCGCGGCTTCGTCTTCAACAGGATAGGGGAATTCGACCGCGCCATCGCTGATTTCGACGAGGCGATCAGACTCAACCCCCGACACCCGTTCGCCTACAACAACCGGGCCATCTCCTGGGGCGCAAAGGGTGATGCAGAGCGCGCCGTCGCTGACTACAGCCAGGCGATCACGCTCGATCCGACCTATGTCAACCCTTATGGAAGCAGGGGAATTTACTATTTCTACGGCCCGGAACCGGCCAAAGCGCAAGCCGATCTTACAATGGCGGCGACACTTGCACCCGACAATGCCTACTATGCGATCTGGGCGGATCTGGCCGAGCTGCGCGGTGGCGGCGCCAGCCATTTGCGCCGTGTGGCCAGCAAGTTGGACATGACCAGATGGCCGGCGCCGTTGGTTCGCATGTTCCTTGGCGAGCAGTCGCCCGAAGCAGCCTTGGCCGCGGCCGACGATCTCGTCCCGAGCAGGAGGCGCGGAAATCTGTGTGAGGCCAATTTCTACGCGGCGGAATTCCACCAGCTCAAGGGCAATGCCGACAAGGCTTTGCGACATTACCGGCTAGCCGTGCGCCACTGCCCCAGGGATTTTATCGAGTACGTCGCGGCTACCAAGAGCCTGCGCGCCCTGGGCGTAACTCCATAGGGCGCTGCCGCGGGTGACTTCTGGCGGACTCCGCGAATTCGGTGACAGTCCAGATTTTATCGTGTCGGCACGGCCGTGGTTGTGTAGATTGGCTGTGTGGCCGTCTTGCAGGCATTGTTGTTCCAGGTCCACTCGCCACGTGACGCAACGCGGTAGCGGCTGGCGATTTCGGCCACGATGGATAGCCATGCGATAAGGACAACTGAGCGCGGGGTCATCAGCGCGATTCATGCGGGATTAGCATTCGCCAGATGCGGGAGGTCGGCTGCAGTCTCGAATTTGACGCATCAGCACTTGCAATTCGTCGGCCGAGGTCTTTTGCTCGCGCGATAGTTGCCCTTGACCGTTGAATGGTTGGCGAACAGATGAATAAAATCGATCGGCGGCGGCCAGAGTCGGAAACGGACGCCACCGTAAATGCCGCGAGACTTGGAACTCGGCTGCGCCTCGCCCGCCAGACACGCGGCATGACGCTGAAGAGCCTGGCCGCGGCTGCGAATTGCTCGGAAAGCCTGCTGTCCAAGATCGAGAACGGCAAGGCTTCGCCGTCCCTGCCCATGCTTCACCGTCTGGTTGAGGTTCTCGACACCAATATCGGCTGGATGTTCGAGCAGGTCGACGACGACGAGGCGATCGTGTTCCGGGCCGGCGCGCGGCCGTTGATCGCGCTCGACGCGTTACGGCGCGGCGAGGGAATCTCGCTCGAACGCATCATCCCGTATTCGGCCGGCCACCTCTTACAATGCAACATCCATCACATCGAGGCAGACGGCGAGAGCGAAGGTCCAATTCAGCACGCCGGCGAGGAAGTCGGCTACGTGCTCGCCGGCCGGATCGAGTTGATCGTCGACGGCAAGCGACATGCTCTCGCCACCGGCGATGCCTTCGTTTTCAGGTCGGAGCTGCCGCATCATTACCGCAATATCGGCAAGGAACGCGCCAGCATCTTCTGGGTCAACACGCCGGCGACTTTCTGAGCAACGCTCAGCGTTCATTTGGATTGACAAATATTCAAGTCTCTTGAATGCTTGCCTCGTGCCTGTAGCACCAACGGAACCAGCCGGTCTGGTCCGCAAGCAAGGGGAACCGAAAATGCGTCTGTTCAAACTTCTCGCCGGCTGTGCCGCCGCCATTGCCATGGGCTCGGCAGCCATGGGATCGGCGCTTGCCGATACGTTCGCACTCGTCAACATCAACCAGCAGGCCCTGTTCTTCAACCAGATCAACGAGGGCGCGCAGAAGGCAGCCGACGCCGCCGGCGCCAAGCTGGTCATTTTCAACGCCAACAATGTGCCGAGCGCGCAGAACGACGCGATCGAGAACTACATCACGCAGAAAGTCGACGGCATCATTCTGGTCGCCATCGACGTCAACGGCGTCAAGCCCGCGATTACTGCGGCCAAGGCGGCCGGCATTCCCGTCATCGCCATCGACGCGCAGATCCCCGACGGCGACAACGTTTCGTTCATAGGTGTGGACAACACCAAGGCGGGCGACGACATCGGCAAATTCTACGCCGACTATGTGAAGACCGAGATGGGCGGCAAGGCCAAGATCGGCATCGTCGGCGCACTCAATTCATTCATCCAGAACCAGCGGCTCGACGGGTTCAAGAAGGCGGTGACCGAAAGCGGCCAGGCCGTCACCTTCCTGGACACGGTCGACGGCCAAAACGTTCAGGAGACGGCGTTGAGCGCTTCGGAAAACCTGATGACCGCCAATCCGGACATGAACTCGCTCTATGCAACCGGCGAACCCGCCTTGCTCGGCGCCGTTTCGGCTGTGACCAGCCAGGGCCGCACCGGCGACGTCAAGGTGTTCGGCTGGGATCTGACCAAGCAGGCCGTTCAGGGCATCGACGACGGCTGGGTGGTGGCGGTCGTGCAGCAGGATCCGGCAGGCGAAGGCAAGGCCGCGGTCGAAGCGTTGGGCAAGCTCAAGAAGGGCGAGAAAATCGACCCGATCATCAATATCCCGGTGACGATCGTGACCAAGAAGAATGTCGACCAATACCGCGCGATGTTCAAGTAAACTGCGTCGGCGACCGAGCCGCGGCGCCGCCTGAAGCTGCGCCGCGGATACCTGGCAATCGCGTGGAATCCCAGATGAGCAGTGGCCAGACCTATCGGGTGCGGATGAGCGGCATCTCAAAGCGTTACAACGCCATCCAGACGCTCGATGATGTGTCGCTGACGCTGAAGCCGGGCGAGGTGCTGGGGCTGGTCGGCGACAATGGCGCCGGCAAGTCGACATTGAGCAAGGTGCTGTCGGGGGCTGTGGTTCCCGACGCCGGCACCATCGAGATCGACGGCAAGCCGGTGATCTTCAGCTCGCCGGCGGACGCACGTGCGGCGCGCGTCGAGATGGTCTACCAGGACCTGTCGCTCTGCGACACGGTCGATGTCGCCGGCAATCTGTTTCTCGGCCGCGAGCCGCGCCGCCGCATCGCCGGCATTTCCTTTCTCGACAAGAAGCGCATGCACGACGAGACGCGCCAGATGCTCGATCGGCTCGGTATCGTCATTGCCGACACGCGGCTCAAGGTCGAAAACCTCTCCGGCGGGCAGCGCCAGTCGATCGCCATCGGCCGCGCCGCCTCGTTCGAGCCGGCCGTGCTGATCATGGACGAGCCGACGGCAGCGCTTGCGGTGGCCGAGGTCGAGGCGGTGCTCGAACTGATCCGCGCGGTCAGCGCGCGCGGTGTCAGCGTCATTTTGATCACCCACCGGCTGCAGGACCTGTTCCTCGTCTGCGACCGCATCCAGGTCATGTATGAAGGGCGCAATGTCGCCGAGCGGCTGATCGGCGAGACCAATATCGAGGACGTGGTCAATCTGATCGTCGGCCGCAAATTCAGTGCGCGTTCCGCCACCAACGGCTATCGCGGTGGAGCGCCGGCATGAGCGATGCGATCCACGCTGCCCAGCCCTCACGAGTGCGCAAGGGCACCTGGCGCGATGCGCTGCTCGCCAATGGCAGTGTCGTCTCGATCGCGCTGTTCTTTCTGGTCGTCTGCATCATCTTCTCGGTGGCGACCGACGCCTTTCTGACGTCGCCTAATCTGTTGAACATCCTGCGGCAGTCGGCGCCGCTGCTGATCGTCGCCGCGGCAATGACTTTCGTCATCACCACTGGCGGCATCGATCTTTCGGTCGGCTCGGTACTGGCGCTGGTGGCAACGCTGTCGGCGACGCTCTTGCAGTTCGGCCTGCCATGGTCAGTCGTTATCCTCGCCATGTTGGCGCTCGGTGCCCTGCTTGGCGCGGTGCAAGGCTATTTCGTCGCCTATGAGGGCATCCCGTCCTTCATCGTCACGCTTGCCGGGCTTTCGGTGATCCGTGGCGTGGCGCTGCTGATCACCGGCGGCTATTCGATCCCGATCGAGCCCGGAAGCGCTTTCACCGTGCTGGGCCGTGCCTGGTTCCTTGGCGTGCCGGTGCCGGCGCTGATCGCGCTGGCGATCCTGGCCATCGCCTATCTCGCCTTCAACGAGACGCCGTTCGGCCGCTATGTCACCGGCATCGGTGCCAACGCTGAGGCGGTGCGGCGCGCCGGCGTCAACACGCGGCAGACGACGCTCTTCGTCTATGTGATTTCCGCCACCGCGGCAGCCCTTGCCGGGATCATCATTGCTGCCCGGCTTGGATCGGGATCTTCGAATGCCGGACAGGGTTTCGAGCTGGAAGTCATCGCCGCCGTCGTGCTCGGCGGCACCAGCCTGTTCGGCGGCCGCGGAACGATCATTGGCACGGTGCTCGGCGCGCTGACCGTGGCCGTCATCGGCAACGGCCTGATCCTGGCGCATCTGTCGCCTTTCCTGACGCCGATTGTCACCGGAACGATCATCCTGGTCGCCATCTGGCTGAACTTCCGCCTGTTCCGCGGCGCCGTGCGGAGCCGTTGAGCCGATGGGCGGTCTGTTCGATGACGCGGTGCCCGGCCAGCGGCTGGCGATCGGGGTCGAAACCGGCCATGTGATGACTGTGCTCGGCCCGGTTCCGGTCGAGGAGATGGGCATCACGCTGATGCACGAGCACATCTTGCTCGATGGCGCACGCAGCTGGAAATGCCCCTGCCATCCCGATGACATGGCGGTCGCCGAGCAGCCGGTGAACATCGAGATCATCGGCGAGTTGCGCATGAACCCATACGTCAACCGCGACAACGTTTCGCTCGACGACGCCGACCTGGCGCTGTCAGAGCTACAGCGCTATCGCGCACTGGGCGGCCACACCGTCGTCGATGCCACCAATATCGGCATCGGCCGCGATCCCGAAAAGCTCGCCCGTATCAGCCGCATGTCCGGCCTGAAGATCGTCATGGGCACCGGCTTCTATCTTGAGCACACCCATCCCGAATGGCTGAAGGCCATGGATGTGGACGCGGTGACCGAATTCATCGTCAACGATGTCGGCGGCGGCGAGACGCAGCCGCCGATCATGGCCGGGCTGATCGGCGAGGTCGGCGTCAGCAAGGATTTCACCGCCGAGGAGCGCAAGTCGCTGACAGCTTCGGCGCGCGCCTCGCGCATCACCGGCGTGCCGCTGTCGATCCATCTGCCGGGCTGGGAGCGGCTGGCGCACGAGGTGCTCGATATCGTCGAGGCCGAGGGCGCCGATCTCCGCCATACCGTGCTCTGTCACATGAACCCGAGCCACGACGACCCCGACTACCAGACAAGCCTCGCCCGGCGCGGCGCGTTCCTCGAATACGACATGATCGGCATGGACTATTACTATGCCGACCAGGACGCGCAATCGCCCTCCGACGAGGAGAACGCACGCGCCATCGCCGCCCTTGTCGAGGCCGGTTTCGGCGACCGCCTGCTGTTGTCGCAGGATGTCTTCCTCAAGATCATGCTGACGCGCTTCGGCGGCTTCGGCTATGGCTATATCCTGAAGCATTTCATACCGCGCCTGAAACGCCACGGCGTCGAGCAGGCGGCCATCGACCGCATGCTGATCGCCAATCCGAAAAGCGTATTCGCGCGGCTCTAAGCGGCCTGGAATTACACGGGAGTTCAAATGTCCAAGAAGAAGATCCTGCTTGCCGGCGAATCCTGGGTGTCGACCGCGACCCATATCAAGGGTTTTGACCAGTTTCCGACCGTCACCTACCACACCGGCCCCGACGAATTGCTGGGCGCGCTGAAGGCGACCGATTTCGACGTCACCTTCATGCCGGCGCATGAGGCGCAGCGCGGCTTTCCGCAGACGATGGAGGCGCTGTCGGCCTATGACGCGGTCGTGCTATCCGACATCGGCGCCAACACGCTGCTGCTGCATCCCGACACCTGGGTCCACTCGAAGCCGACACCGAACCGCCTGCGCCTGCTGCGCGATTATGTCAGCGGCGGCGGCGGTCTGTTGATGTTCGGCGGCTACTATAGTTTCCAGGGCATCAACGGCGGGGCGCGCTACCGCAAGACGCCGGTCGAGGACGTGCTGCCTGTGAGCTGCCTGGCCTATGACGACCGCGTCGAGGTTCCGGAAGGTTTTGCGCCCGTACCGAAACCAGGGTCGACACATCCCATCCTCAGGGGCATTGGTTCGGACTGGCCGATCCTGCTCGGCTTCAACGAGGTGAGGCTGAAGGACGGTGCGGAAGTTCTGGCTACCGTGTCGTCGGACTATGGCTCACTGCCGCTGCTCGTCACCGGCCACTATGGCAAGGGCCGCACCGTGGCCTGGACATCCGATGTCGGGCCGCATTGGCTGCCGCCGCAGTTCATCGCCTGGCCAGGCTACAAGACCCTGTTCGAACAGACGCTGGGCTGGGCGACCGGTGAGAGCTGAGCCATGCGCGTCCACGTCGTCGGCAATGCCTGCGTCGACACCATGTTTCGCGTCGGCCGCTTCCCGGCCGTGGGCGAGACCTTGAACGCCGTGAGCTACGCTGACGGCCTCGGCGGCAAGGGCGCCAACCAGGCGGTCGCGGCAGCGCGGACTGGTGCAGAGGTGACGTTCTGGACGGCGCTCGGCAAGGACCGCGAAGGCGCATGGATCAGGAGCTGGCTCGACAGCGAACTGTCAGACCTCGAGGTCAGCGAATTCGAGCTGCCGAGCGACCGCTCGACCATCGTCGTCGATGGAGGCGGCGAGAATTTTATCGTCAGCGGCGTCGCCTGCAGCGAAGCGTTCGATCCGATAGAACAAACTGCGCTTGCCCGCTGGATCGCGCCCGGCGACATGCTCGTCTGCCAGGGAAATTTGCCCCTCGCCGCGACCAATGCCTGCCTCCGAGCAGCAATGGAAAACGGCGCGCGCACCGTCCTCAACGCCAGCCCCATCGATGCGGCATCTGTGCCCGATCTCGGACTGGCGGAGGTTTTGGTGGTCAACCAATCCGAAGCGCAAGCCCTGACCGGCCAGAGCGATATGGCAGCCGCCGCCCGGGCGCTGGCGGCCAGAGGCGCAGGTATTGTCGTGATCACGCTCGGCGGCGAAGGCTGTCTCGTGCTTGGTCCGGACCAGACGGAACCGCTTCGCTTGCCGGCGCCGCGCGTCGAAGCACTCGACACCAGCGGCGCCGGCGATGTGTTCTGCGGCTGCCTCGCCGGCGGGCTTGCCCGGGGCATGCCGGTCACCTCGGCACTGGAGCTGGCGCTCGCCGCCGCCGCAATCGCCGTGACACGGCCGGGCACGCTGGCATCCTGTCCTTCCGCCTCCGAGATGGCGGCGCTCATCGATCAAATGGAGCTCTCATGACCCAGATCGGCCAATCCGGCGGCGACGCGCTCGTGGACCTTTTCGGCCGCACCAAGGTGGTGATCGGCGTCGTTCACCTGGCGCCGCTGCCCGGCGCGCCGCGCTATGATGGCGAGGCGATCGAGGCGATTTACCAGCGCGGGCTCGACGATGCCCGGGCCTATCTCGATGGCGGCTGCGACGGCGTCATCGTCGAGAACCATGGCGACATCCCCTTCGCCAAGCCTGACGATATCGGACCGGAGACGGCGGCCTATATGGCTGTCGTCTCAGACCGCATCCGCCGCGAGCTCGGCAAGCCGATCGGCATCAATGTGCTGGCCAATGCCGCCATCCCGGCCTTGGCGATCGCTAGCGCCGCCGGCGCCGGCTTCGTCCGCGTCAATCAGTGGGCGAATGCCTATGTCGCCAATGAGGGCTTTGTCGAAGGCGAATCGGGCCGTGCGGCACGCTACCGCGCCAGGCTGCGCGCCAACGGCATCCGCATTTTCGCCGATGCCCATGTCAAGCATGGCGCACACGCCATCGTCGCCGACCGCCCAGTGGAGGAACTGGTCAAAGACCTGGTCTTCTTCGACGCCGACGCCATCATCGCCACCGGCCAGCGCACCGGCCACGCCGCGGATTTGGGCTACATAAGCATGATCAAGCAGGCCGCCGGCCTGCCGACGTTGGTCGGCAGCGGCGTGACGCCGGACAACGCCAACGATATCCTCGCCATTGTCGACGGGGTCATCATCGCCAGCGCGCTGAAGCACGACGGCGTCTGGTGGAACCAAGTCGACTCTGCTCGAGTAAAGGCGTTCATGGGTGGTCTGAGGCGATAGCTGACTTCACCCCCCCACCGCACGGAAGGGCCGCAGTCACCCGCGCGAGGGGCGGGAGCTCTTCGGGCTCGCCCGCCGCCCAGAGCAAAAGATAGGCATCGAGCAGAAGTTTCATGCGTCGCCGCCAAACAGCTTCCCGATTTCCTCATCGGCCATGCGATCAACCTCGTCTGGAACTGAAAAAACTGCCCGGCCATAAACCCAACGCGACGCATTTCGCCGGCCGCAGGTGCGTCTATGGCAACGACCTTCACCATCGGCTTGCCGGATTTCGCAATTATGAAGGATTCAGCTTTGACCGCCCTGTCGACAAGACGAGACAGATGCGTCTTGGCCTCGTGAATATTGACGGTGTGCATTGCGGGCCCCGCGACTTAGTCCATGCAACTTAGTCTACTCGGGCCGATCTTCAACTATTGAGCGACTTCCTCGCGCCGGCCGGCTCCTAGCAATTTATAAATTTACGCATGGAAACTCTTGGACATTATCTGTAAATTTTCGCCTTGCAGTTTGCACGCCTGGCGGGCAGCGCCGAGGAACCACCCGGGATCGGATGTCTGTGACGAGAGGATTTCAATGCCGATGACGCACAAGACCATGGAGGATTTCGCCCGCTCCTGCGGCGTCTCCAGGCCGACCTTGTCGAAATATTTCGAGGATCCAACCAGCGTCAAGCCGGCGACGCGAAAGCGGATCGAGGAGGCACTCCGCTCGTCCGACTATCAGCCCAATCTGTTTGCCCGCAACCTGAACCGCAAGCGGACCCGCAGCATAGGCATCGTGGTGCCGACACTCGCCGATCCTTTCTATTCCGAGATGGTCAGCCGCATCGAACTCAGGCTGCGCCACGAAGGCTACTGGCCGATCGTGATCTCCTCGCACGGCTCGCGCGAACTCGAAGTGGAAGCGACGCGAACCATCCTGTCACTAAAAGTTTCCGGTGGGCTGATCGCGCCGCTCGGCCTGCGCTCGGACCATCGTGCGCTGGAGAAGCTGACGCAGGCCATACCAATCGTCTATTTCGACACCTATCTCGAGAGCGGCACGCCATTCGTCGGCAACAACAACAGCCAGAGCGTTTCGACGATCGTCGATTACCTCTGCCGCTCCGGCGACGCGCCGGTCTATTTCGACATCCCGCACGTCAATCACAATACGCGCGAACGCCTGCACAACTATGTAAGCGCCATGCAACGGCTCGGGCAAGAGCCGGTGATCATTGGCGACACCCATGAATACACCTGGGATTTCGAACGGCTCGGCTACCAGCAGATGGAGGCAATGCTCAGCACTGGTGGCTTGCCGGGTAAGACCATTTTGTGCGCCAATGACCGCCTGGCCTTCGGCATCATGGCGGCCGCCTATTCACAAGGTCGCAAGGTCGGCCGCAAAAGCGATTGCGACCTGCGCGTCGCGGCCCATGACGACCACCCGCTCAGCCGCTACACCTGTCCTGCCTTGACCACCATGGCGCAGGACTTCGCCGCTATGGCGGGACGCAGCGTGGAGACGCTGCTGGCCCTGCTTGATGAGGACGGGACTGCGGTTGCACCCAAGATCAATCTCGACGCGACATTGGTCATGCGTCAATCGGCCTGAGCATTTCCAAAGGCGAGATCGAAGCCGCGCCATGCGCCGACCGCCGCGCTGACCGCTTGCCGTGCAGCCGGGCTATGGCGGCCCATCGAGACGAAGCCGTGGATCTGGCCATTCCAGCGGCGCAGGGCGACCGGCACTCCTTCATCTTCCAGACGCTTCGCGTAGGCCTCGCCTTCGTCGGCGAGAATGTCATGGCCGGCGATGGCAACAAAGGCCGGCGCCACACCGGCAAGGCTGGCCGCCTTCAGCGGCGACACGCGCCAATCGTCGATATCGCCGGCATGGATGACGTAGTGGTCGCGGAACCAAGCCATGGTTGCCGCAGTGAGACCAAAACCCTCGGCAAAGCGGCAATAGCTGTCGGCCGTCTGCGAGGCGTCCGTATTCGGGTAGAACAGCAGCTGCGCCGTCGGCGGATTCTTGTTTTCGCGCGCGAGCAGGGAGAGCACCGTGGCGAGGTTGCCGCCCGCACTGTCGCCTGCGACAGCGATGCGCTTCGCGTCGACGCCGAGATCGTCGACGGCACTTTGCATGAAGGCAAGCGCCACGCGGCAATCCTCGATGGCCGC
This sequence comes from Mesorhizobium sp. M0923, assembly GCF_040319365.1. Lineage (NCBI taxonomy): Bacteria > Pseudomonadati > Pseudomonadota > Alphaproteobacteria > Hyphomicrobiales > Phyllobacteriaceae > Mesorhizobium > Mesorhizobium sp. M0923. The sequence goes on from NZ_JAMYNW010000027.1 coordinate 43,421, forward strand.
CGGGAACTTGTGCTCCGGCGCCAGCCTGTAGTCGGGACAGACGACGACGCAGGCGGCCATGTTGGCAAACCAGCGGCAGATCTCGTCATGGGAGTCGAGATTACCGATCACCCAGCCGCCGCCATGCAGATAGAGCAACGCCGGCGCGCCGTGCGCGGAAGCTCCTAGCCCACGATAGATCCTGAGCGTCAATGGGCCGCTTGGTCCGGCGATGGTGCGCTCGGTCAGCGAGGCGACCGGCTCGCGTTCGCCCTGCAGTGTCGGAAAGCCCTGCTCATAGGCGTGGCGGGCTTCCTGAGGGCTGCCGGCCTCGAACGGCTTGGCGCCCGCCTGCCGGCCGAGGTCGAGCACATGCCGGGCTTCCGGATCGAGCAAGGGCGAAGGCGATATTGTCATGGACGGCCCCCAAACTCAGGCAAGCAGGCTTGCCGCCTCGTCCTCCGCAAGGAGTGGCGGCTGATCGACGGTTCCATTGACTGCAACCGACTCGCGGCTTTCTCCCGAAGCGAGGATCGCTTCCATGATCTCCAGCACATGCAGCGCAAGGTCGCCGGACGCACGCGGCTTTCTTCCGCTCAACAGCGCGCGTGAAAGGTCGGCGACGCCGAGCATGCGGTAATTGGCGCGATCGGGCGCGGCGAAGGGCCAGTTGCGAGCGCCGTAGAGTTCGCTCTCGCTTGTGAAGTCTGCCCAGTCGGCTCCGCGCTCCGAAAGCGAGACGGTGCCGCCGAATGTGTCCGGATCGGGCAGCTTGAGCGAGCCTTCCGTGCCATGCAGTTCGATCGGATGGTTGGAGTGGTTGAAGACGTCCCAGGAGGCGCCGAAGGCGACGATAGCGTCTGAGCGGAATTCCAGCAGCGACAGGATGTTGGTTGGCGTGCCGACCTTGAAGGTGGTGTTCCTGTAGGGACCCTCTGCGGTGATCAGGCGCTCCTGCTGGCCACGCGTTGCCATGGCCATCACGCGGCCGACCGGCCCGAGCAGGTTGACCAGCATAGTCAGGTAATATGGCCCCATGTCGAAGACCGGGCCGCCACCGGGTTGATAATAGAATTGCGGATTGGGATGCCAATGCTCCATGCCGCGCCCCATCATGAAGGCGGTGCCGGTCACCGGCCGGCCGATCGCGCCCCCGTCCATGAGGCGGCGCGCCCGCCGGCCGGCGGCGCCAAGAAACGTGTCGGGGGCCGAGCCGAGCAGCAGCCCGCGCTTCGCCGCCTCCGTGACAAGACGGCGACCGTCGTTGGCCGAGGTCGCCAGCGGCTTTTCGGTGAAGACATGCTTGCCCGCCGAAAGTGCTGAAAATGAGATGTCGAAATGCGCCGACGGGATGGTCAGGTTGAGGACGAGGTCGATCTCCGGGTCGGCCAGAAGCGCGTCGACGCTGAGCGGACGGATGCCATATTCGCTGGCGCGCAAGGCCACCATGTCGGCGGAAATGTCGGCGCAGGCGCGCAGTTCCACCTCACCGAACAGAGCCGCATTGCGCAAATAGGTCATCGAGATGTTGCCGCACCCGACAACGCCGATGCCGAGCTTTGTCTTTGATTTCCCGTGCATTTCGATCGTACCTCCCAACACGTCAGCGGCCTGGACCGCTGCGCGGCAACGGATCACATTCGCAAGCCGCTATACAACATTTTAAATATTGACGCGCGTAAAATTGTTATAGAACATGCGAAAATGCTGACGAACGTCGGGCGCGCTGCCGGCCCTGGGAGGAGAAATGACTGACATGAAAAATCGGCCGGCCGCCGGCTCGAAGCCCGTGCTCATGTGACGATCGCCGACCGCCGGCAATTTCTCACTGGAAGCGCCGGGCAGCTGGTGCAGCAGCGGTCGGCTTGCGCGCAGGACTGGGCGTTCGCCGGACTCGCGCCAGTCGCGCGCCGAGCTTTGCCAACACCGCCTCGGGGGAGGCTGACGCAGGGCGGCATCAAGGAAGGAAAGGACGGTCGTGAAAAACCTGAAAGTCGGTTGCCAGACTTTTACTTGGGAAATGTTGGGAGACCGCTTTGCCGGCGGCCCCGACGATCTCGTGAAGGCGATCGCGGATGGCGGCTATGCCGGCATCGAGATCACCGACACGATGATCGGCCGCTATGCCGGCAGGCCGGCGGAATTCGCCACCGCACTGAAGGCGACCGGCCTCACCCTCGTCTCCTTTGCCTTCGGTTCGAAGAACGGCTTCACACTGAAGGAGCAGATCGGCGCCGACCTCGAGGCCGCGAAGCGCTGGATCGACTTCGCCGCCGCTTTTCCGGGCGCGATGGTGTCGATGGGCTCGGCCACCGTCGTCTCGGACGGCCGACGCGACGACAGGTTCGCCATCGCGGCCGAGATCTACAACAGGGCGGGTGAGCTCGGGCGCAAGGCCGGCGTCGATGTCGCGGTACATCCGAGCTCGCACCACAACACGCTGCTGTTCGACCGCGCCGACTACGACCGTATCTTCGGGCTGATCGATCCGTCGCTGGTCGGTTGGGTGCCCGACACCGGCCATATATTGCGCGGCCACAACGACATGATCGACACCCTCACAACCCATCGCGACCGCATCCGCTACGTTCACCTGAAGGATGTCGATGCCAGCGGCACTTGGGCAATGCTTGGCAAGGGCGTCTGCGACACCCAGGCAGTGATCGCCATCGCCAGCGCCGCGCCCAACTTCAACGGCTGGCTGGTGTTGGAGGAAGAATCCGACACCGCTGCCGCAGATCCGGCCGCCGCGGTCAAGACCAACCGCCAGACGATGCGCGGCTACGGCGCGTGAGGAACAGATCATGATCCGGAAACAAGACCGCCGCCTTCGTGTCGGTGTGCTCGGCTGCGGGCCGATCGCGCAATTCGCCCATCTCGAATCCTGCGTCAAAGCAAGGAACGCCGACCTCTATGCTATCTGCGATGCCGCCCCCGACCTTTTGGCGCGCATGGGCGCAACCTATGAACCTGAGAAGATGTATGGCGACTACGACGCCATGCTGGCCGACCCGGAACTGGAGGCGGTGATCGTCGCGACCTCGGACGCCTATCACGTGCCGATGGCGATCAAGGCGCTCGAGGCCGGCAAGCATGTGCTGTGCGAGAAGCCTATCGGCGTCTCGGTCGAAGAGGGCCAAAAACTCGCCGACGCGGTCAAGCGCTCCGGCAAGGTGCTGCAGGTCGGCCACATGAAGCGCTTCGACCCGGCTCTTGAGGCGGCGCGCGATTTCGTCCGCGACGAGATGGGCGAGATACTGGCGCTAAAAGCCTGGTATTGCGATTCCACCCACCGCTACACCAACACCGATGCCATCCAACCGCTGCCGGTCAGCAGCCGGCTGGCGCGCAAGCCGGCCGGTAATCCGAAGGCCGATCTCAGGCGGTACTTCATGCTTGCGCATGGCTCGCATCTCGTTGACACCGCACGCTTCCTGTGCGGCGAGATCCTCGCGGTGCGCGCCCGTCTCAACCAACGTTTCGGCGCCTATTGCTGGTTCGTCGAAACGGAATTCGCCAACGGAGCGCTTGGCCATCTCGACCTGACGGTGGCTGTGCGCATGGACTGGCACGAGGGCTTCCAGCTCTACGGCGAAAACGGCTCGGTGATCGCGAAGACTTTCAATCCCTGGTACTTCCGGGCAAGCGAGGTCGATATCTTCCATGAGAAGGATGCAACGTCGCGCAAGCCGCTTGGCGCGGACGGCCATTTCTTCCGACGCCAGCTCGAAGGCCTCTCCGACACCGTGCTTGACGGCGCGCCGCTGCGTGGCGCCGACGTCGAGGACGGCCTCGCCTCGATCCGCGCCATGGTGGCGATCGCCCGCTCGGTCGAAACCGGCCAACGCGTCGAGATTGCTGGCGTAACAGGAGCGGTCTGATGGAGATCGGGGTGTTCGCCAAGACCTTTCCGGGAAGCGAGCCGGCCGGTGTGCTGGCCGCGGTGCGCGACGCCGGATTTGCCGTTACCCAGTTCAACCTTGCCTGCGCCGGCCTGCCGTCGATGCCGGATGCGGTGCCGGATCACGCCATCAGCACTATTGCGGCTGCGTCTGATGCCTCCGGCGTCGCTTTGGTGGCGCTGTCGGGCACCTACAACATGGCCCATCCGGACAGGACGGTGCGCCACGACGGCCTGCGCCGTCTTGGCGCGGTCATCGAGGCCGCGGCAGCGCTTTCGGTTCCGCTCGTCACCCTGTGCACGGGAACGCGCAACGCGGACGACCAGTGGGCGCATCACCCTGGCAATGCCGATCCGTCGGCCTGGGCCGATATGGCAAGCGAGATGGAAAAGGCGCTTGCTCTGGCCGAGCATCACGGTGTCGATCTCGGCATCGAACCCGAACAGGCCAACATCGTCACATCGGCAGCGGACGCGATGCGCCTTATCGCAGAGATGGGCTCGAAGCGGCTGCGCATTGTGCTCGATCCGGCGAACCTGTTCGAACAGGCGAGCACAGGGCAAGCACGCGCCGTCGTCGCTGCAGCAGTCGAAGGCACCGCAGGCCACGTCGCCATGGCCCACGCTAAGGACCGTTTCGCCGACGGCCGCTTTGCCACCGTCGGCCGCGGCGTCGTCGACTTCGCCGATTTCGTCGCCCGGCTCAAAGTGTCAGGCTTTGACGGGCCGCTGGTCACGCACGGCCTTTCAGCCGAAGAGGCACCAGGCGTCGCCCGGTTCCTGAAGGGGCTGGCCTGATGGCGCGCCCGGCCACCTTGTTTCGCGACGATGCCACGCTGCGGATTTCCGATGAGGGCGACGGGCTTGCCGTCGTCTTCCAGCACGGGCTGGGCGGCGGCGAGGCACAGGTCGCGCAGGCTTTCCCCATCGACGCCGGCTGCCGGCGCATCACGTTGGAATGCCGCGGACACGGTGAGTCCGATCTGGGCAGCCGCCGACCGTTTTCAATGGCGATGTTTGCGGACGATGTTCTGGCCGCCGCCGATCAGGCCGGCCTCGAACGTTTCGTCGCTGGCGGCATTTCCATGGGCGCCGCGATTGCGTTACGCCTTGCCTGCCGTTGTCCGGACCGCGTCGCCGGCCTGATGCTTGTGCGGCCGGCCTGGACGTTCGAACGCGCGCCAGTGAACCTGCAGCCGATCGCCGAGGTCGCCGGCCTCATCCTCGATCATGGCCCCGACAAGGCCAGGACGATCTTCTCGCGGTCTGAAGTCGCCGCGCGCCTCCAGAGCGAGGCACCAGACAATCTCGCCTCGCTGTTCGGTTATTTCGACCGCCCGGATGCGGCATTGTTTGCGCAAGTCCTGACCGACATCGCTGCCCATGGAGCTGAGATCTCGGCAAGCGACGCCGCCACCCTTGCCATTCCTGTGCTGGTCATTGGCAATACTGTGGATGCGGTGCATCCACTATCGGCCGCGCATACACTTGCGGATGCCATCCCCGGCGCGGCCTTTGTGGAGATCGCCGCCAAGGCGCTCGACGGCAAAAGGCATTTCGCCGAGCTGCAGGCCGAGATCACCACGTTCCTTCACGCCCACTTCAACATCCGGAGCCTTGTTGCGTCATGACGAGCAAATCCCTGTCCGGCCGTGTTGCCATCGCCGCCTTGCCCCGCAACCGGCTGCTCGGAGAGTTTTCCCTGTGGTCGGCCGACCTGGCCAACATGGAGCGCGATCTGAAGCGCATAGACGCTTATGTCGACCTGCATCACATCGACGTCGCTGACGCCCGCTTCACCCCCGGCTTCCTGTTCTTTCCGGATCTGGTGGCACGGATCGCCAAGCTGACGACAAAGCCGATCCATGTGCATCTGATGGTCGAAGCGGAAATCGTCGAGGAGCAAACGCGCCAGTTCATCGAGGCCGGCGCCGACCTCATCAGCGTCCATGTTGAAAACGGCGAGGCCGGGTTGCGCGCCGTGCGGCTGGCGCATGAGCTAGGCGCCGAGGCCGGCGCGGTGCTCAGGCTGGAGACGCCTGTCTGCGCCGTCACGCCCTTCTTGCCCGAAGTTGCCTTTGTGACGCTTCTCGGCACGTCGATCGGCGTCAAGGGCCAGGCCCTGTCCGACCAGGCCTGCCCGCGCCTGATCGAGGCGCGCGCGCTGATGCGAAAAGCAGGTCGAGAGAACCAAATCATCTTGGCTGCCGATGGCGGAATCCGACACGAGACGGTGCCGCGCCTGCGCGCTGCCGGGGCCGAAACGGTGGTGCTCGGATCGCTGGCGTTCGGCGACCCCGACCTTGCGCAGCGCATGGCCTGGCTGCATGGGTTGAAGGTCACCGCCTGATGACCAAAGTTGCGCTTGCATTCGATCTCGGCGGAACGGAGCTGCGGGGCGCGCTGGTCGAGCGCAACGGTCGGGCTGTCGCCCGCATTTCGGCGCCGACGTTGGCGGGTGCGGGATCGGAAGCGGTGATCGGCCAGATCATCTCACTTGCTGGCAGGCTTCTGGTCGAGCGGCCGCAGGCAGAGATTGCCGGCATCGGCGTCTGCGCGCCGGGGCCGCTCGATCCCAAGGCCGGGATCGTGATAGCGCCGCCGACGCTGGCCGGCTGGTACGACGTGCCGCTGCTCGACATTCTGGGCAGGCATTTCGGCCTGCCGGTGCGGCTGGAGAACGACGCCAATGCAGCCGCGCTGGGCGAATGGCGTTTCGGCGCCGGCCGGGGTAGCGGATCGGTGGTCTTCGTCACCGTGTCGACCGGCATCGGCGGCGGCGTCGTTGCCGATGGCCACATCTATCATGGCCGACGCGGGCTGGCAGCCGAGATCGGCCATATGACCATCACCGGCGAAGGCGACCGCTGTTTCTGCGGTGCCATCGGCTGCTTCGAGGCGGTGGCGTCGGGAACCGCGCTCGGACGGCATGCCACGCGGCTGACGGCTCCCGGCGACGGCTCACTGCTCAGGCGTCTTTCCGGCGACGGCAATGTCTCGGCCAGGCACGTCGTCGAGGCCGCGCACGCCGGCGATATCAGGGCGCTCGAACTGGTCGAGGCCGAGGCGAAGTGGCTGGGCATCGGCTTCACCAATCTGTTGCACCTCTACTCGCCTGATCTGATCGTGATGGGCGGCGGCCTCGCCAACGGCTTCGATCTGCTGGCGCCGCTTATCAGGGGCACCGTCGAAGCGCGGGCGATGCCCGCCTATCGCGATGTGCCGATCGTACAGGCGCAGCTCGGCGACCAGGCCGGCCTGGTCGGCGCGGCAAGCCTGATCCTGTGGGAGGGCGAGCCAGGAACGTCACTGGCAATGGCGCAGAACGACGAGAGAAGATGACGCCGGCACTCGCCGTGAGCGCTTCGGCCGCAGCGAATTCGAACTCCAGCGTCAAACGCGGCGCGGCACCGAGAGGCTGATGGCAGACGAAAGGCACTCACACGTAGCGCACTTCGACTCCCAGCTTGTCCAATCGGCTACGAATCCCATACGGCATACCAGTGTCGGTGATGATCAGATCGACACGTGACAACGAGAATGCCTTGGACGAGGCGCCGATATCCCATTTGCTTGAATCTGCCACAAGGATCACACGCCTGGCCATACGAACCAGATTACGCTTCGTACGTGCAATGTCTTCTGAGACATCGACAACGTCGAATGAGTGATCTATCGCATGCGCGCTGACGAATGCCTGGTGAGCCACAAGACCGCCCACGGCCTTGTCAAAATCCGACACGATCGTGCTGACCGTCTCGGGATAGACCCGACCGCCTATCATATGCACGTCCAGTCCGGGACGATACATCAGATGCTGCGCGATGTTCATCGCGGTTGTCGCTACTACGACATTGCTGACCGGGGGCATCTGCATTGCGACCTGCAGCAACGTCGAGCCGCTGTCGAACACCACGGACTGGTTGTCTATGATCTGGCGCGCCGCCATCTGCGCGATACGCCGTTTGGCATCGAAGTTGCGGTACATCCGTTCTTCGAAGGCCGCGGCGGGCGAGTCAGCGGGCAAGGCAATTGCGCCGCCATGCGTTTTGATCAACTGCTTTTTTGCGTCCAGAATTTCCAGGTCGGACCTAATGGTCACCTCGGACACGCCGAAGTTTTCCGCCAGTTGGCTGGTGCGCGCCTGGCCGGTCCGTTGAAGCTCGAGCATGATCTGATGTCGTCGTTGTTCCGCCAGCATGAGTGACCCCGAATTGCTGTTTGAATAGCTGCACACGCTAACCTTTCGAAAATCGAACCCCAAACCGGCAAGCGTTTGCGAATCCTTCGGATAGCGCGTCATCGTAGCGAACGCTAGCGGTCGCAATCGCAATCTTATATCAAAACGAAAGAAATCGAAATATTGAGTGTTGTTTTGCTTTCGAGTTAGGGTCCCTCAATGTCAGATCAAAAATCGCGAAGGGACTGCACCGATATGGGCCTTGGAACTAAAATTCGCTTGTCGCGGCTGTTCTCGCATCGATCTGGAAACCTGTTCGGTGGTGCGGTCGACCATTTCGTAGGCTATGGCAACGTCCGTGAGGGCGGCCTTGCGGATCTCCCCGGCGCGCTCAAGCGAGTGATGGCCGGAGAGCCAGATTACATCAGTATTCAGCCTGGTGCGGCGCGTCATCTGTGGCCGGCTTACGCCGGCAAGGCGGCGCTGGTCATTCAGGCGGGGTGCTTTACGCCCGACGATCGGATCAGTCAGTTGATCGCGACACCCGAAGATGCCGTGCGCTACGGTGCCGATGCGCTGGCCGTCGCCATTCCGGTGCGGGGCGATACCGAGGGCCACTACATTCGCTGGCTTACCGATACGGTCAACGCTGCTGCTCGTTTCGAAATGCCGGTCGTTGCGCATGTTTATCCGCGCGACTATTCAAACGGCTGCAAGATCGTCTTCACGCCCGACGAGATCGCCTATGCAGTTAGGATTGGCTTTGAGACCGGCGTCGACGTGATCAAGGTCGGATACACTGGGGACTTCGACTCATTCAAGGAAACCGTCGCCACTTGCCCGGTTCCCATCGTTATCGCCGGCGGCCCGAAGACCGAGGATCTTCTGGGCGCTCTGACCCAGACCTCTGAAGCCCTGCGCGCCGGCGCGAAGGGTGCGGTCGTGGGGCGCAATTTGTGGGGGCATGGTGACACCACGATGGCAGCGCGTGCGTTCAAGGGCGTCATTCACGACGGGATGGCGCCGCAAGACGCTTTGGCGGTTGCGGCACGTGAGCCGTGACCGGCGATCTTCAGGTCTTGGGCTTCGGAGCCTTGGCGATTGACGACATCATCTATGTCGACAGCCCGCTGGGTGCCGGCAAAGGGAGGGTGACAAATCGCACGAGGGACCACGGCGGCAATGTGGCGACGGCACTCGTTGCTGTCGCCAAGTTGGGCGGGCGTGCCGGTTTCATCGGCTGGCTGAGCGATCAGCCACATTCAGATGTCAGCGCCCGCGAACTTGAACGACACGGTGTCGACATATCGTTCGCGCCACGTCGTTCCGATGCCAGGCCGATCCGGTCGGTGATCACTGTCGCGCCTAATGGTGACCGATTCATCGCCTATGATGATGATGTGCCGCACGGGACCTCGGATGCGCTGGCCGACAGCGTCCTTGCGCAAGCCCAGGTACTGTTGATCGACGGCTACGCCACGCAGGCGGAGATGGTCGTTGCTCGTGCCCGCACGCTGGGTCTGGCGGTGATCGCCGATATTGAGTGGACAATCGGACCTGCAACCGACCGATTGATCCGCCTATCAAATCACCTCGTATTCCCTCTGGAATTTGCGCAGACCTATACAGGCGAAAAAGAGGCGACGGCGATCCTGCGCAAGTTGTGGTCGGATGACCGCTCCGCGGTCGTGTTGACCGATGGCGATCGAGGCGCCTACCTCCGGCAAAAGGACGATGCCGTTTTGTGGCACGTTCCGGCCTACAAGGTCAGGGCAGTGGACACGACCGGCGCGGGGGATTGTTTCCATGGGGCCTATGCCTTTGCCCATACACAGGGAAAGCAGCCTGTCGCCTGCGTTATCTACGCAAACGCCGCGGCCGCGATCTCGGTAACGGGCCGCGGTGGCCGTATGGCTCTGCCAGACCACAACGCCTGTCTCGCGTGGATGGCGAAAGAAAATGCGCCTGTGCCCATACCGATTACGTCGCCAGACTGAGAATTCATCGCTCGGATATTGCCGCTTCTGGTGGAACGTCCGGGAGCGCGCCTTGGCTGCGCCGATGACACTGCCGGTTCGATCTGCAGTCGCGCTGGGTGGAGGCTATTCGACGTTTAGCTAGCGCTGATAATAGGGAGGATGTGACGTGGCCATTGTTGTGTTGGACAAGATTTGCAAGACCTACGGGACGAAATTCCAAGCAATCAGGGATCTTAGCCTGACGATAAACGATGGCGAGTTCCTCATTCTCGTTGGCCCGTCGGGATGCGGAAAATCAACTGCCTTGCGCATGATCGCGGGGCTGGAAGAGATCAGCAGCGGAACCCTGAGCATTGGCGGCGAGAATGTTGAGGATCTGGCGCCGAAGGACCGCGATATTGCGATGGTCTTTCAGAATTATGCCCTGTATCCGCATATGACAGTGTTCGACAACATAGCCTTCTCGATGAAGCTTGCGGGGAAGAGCAAGGCCGAGCGCACGAAGCGCGTCCATGAAATTGCAAAGACCCTGCAATTGGAAACGCTGCTCGACAGTAAGCCGGCGGCGCTGTCAGGCGGACAACGCCAGCGGGTCGCCATGGGGCGCGCGATGGTGCGCGAACCGGCGGCCTTTCTCATGGATGAACCCTTGTCAAACCTCGATGCCAAGCTGCGCGTGCAAATGCGCGCGGAAATTGTCAGCCTGCAAAGACAGTTGGGGGTGACCACGATTTACGTAACACACGATCAGACCGAAGCCTTGACCATGGGCGACCGGGTTGCGGTCTTGAAGGGCGGTGTGCTTCAGCAGGTCGACACGCCAAAGACACTGTACAATCGGCCAATCAATGCCTTCGTGGCGGGTTTCATCGGCTCGCCGTCGATGAACCTGTTCGAAGGCCGTTTGCGCAATGGCAGGATCAACCTGCCGACCTTTTCGATACCGGTGCCGACGAGTGCGTTTGAGCGCTCGCCTAGTCTGACCGCCTTCGAAGGCAAGACACTCATCTTCGGCATACGCCCCGAGGATCTCTACGACAGCAGTCTGGAATCGGGATCGCGCCATGCCACTCTGCCGGCCATCGTAAAGTCGACGGAGGAATTGGGATCCGAGCTTGTCGTTCACCTGAGTGTCGATGCGGCACGAATCGATTCCGGCGACCCAGATGCTGTTGAAGATCTAAGCGGTGCGGCAAACGCCGTAGCGAGGTTTGAAGCCGTCAGCGCGGTCCGGCCGGGCGAGTTGATTAATCTTGCGATCAACGCGGCCAAGTTGCACTTCTTCGATCCCCAGACGCATCTCGCAATTTAGCGTGATCCGCGAGGGTTGATCCGGAAAGAATCGGACGCGCAAATTTTGTTAGACGCTGGCTCCGCTCTGGTGTGCGAACCCCTCGCTCGACCATCAAATCGGTTGGTTGAGGGTTATTTTTGGGCCGTGACTTCTAAGCTGCAAGATCGTAGCCGGCCAGGAGCCAAGCATTCGTGGGCGACTAAGATCGTTGGCTTTGCATCAAGGGAAATTTCGGGCCGTCCTCCTTGGCAAACGGTGCAACCCTGCTCGACATCGTTCAGCGGTGCGACACGCCGATTTTTTCACCGGGAGCTCGAGATCGTCTTGTGCCCATTGGTCACCCAACAAAGCGACCAAGCGATCAAGAGTCGCCTGAACGCCGTCTAAATTGCGACGTCTTCGCAAGTGCGTGACCTCGCCGAAAGCCCGCTTTTCCGCCCGATCGATGCGCCTTTCATTTGTTTTCTTTTGAGCTAACAGGCTTTCGTTTGTTTACGAAATTAGCGGAAAAATGCGACGCGAGCAATGTGTACAATGGAAAAGCACCTCCTCGGAACTCAGACAAATCGCGTTATTATTCAACTGCTTACATTTATTTCTGGCTTCGCATTATCCCAGCCATTCTTCACGATCCCAGTTCTTGATTGACACAAAGACCCGGAAGGGAACCTAGTTTGATCGCGATCGGGAGGATCGAGCCAAAACATCGCTCCGAGGAGGGAAACATGAATGTCAGTAAATATATTGTAGCGGCTTCGTCCGCTGTGGCCGTCTGGGTACTATCTGCCACCTGCGCCTTCGCTGAGACCAATCTCGAATTCATCCAATGGTGGGAGCCCGAAATGCCCGCTGGCGCTTTGCGTGGCATCATGGATGAGTTCGAAGCTAAAAACCCTGGCATCAAGGTGACGCTTGTCAGCGGCCCCTACTCCGCCACCCATGATCAGATCGTGGTCGGCGCCGCGTCGGGTACGCTCAGCGATGTCGTCGGCCTGGACGGCGCATGGGTCAACGGGCTTGCAAAGCAGGGCGCAATCGCGTCGATGGACAGCCTAATGGCCGACGCCAAATATGACCCGAGTCAGATCGCTGACATCATCAAGGTCAACGGCCAAAGCGTCATGTTCCCGCTAGCCTCGTTCGTATACCCGGTCTTCGTCAATCTCGATCTGGCCAAGGCTGCCGGTGTCGACAAGATGCCGACTACCCGCACAGAATTCGCCGCTGCCGCGAAGAAGATGACCAATACGGACAAGAACGAATACGGGTGGGTGCTGCCGCTATCGCTGCAAAATCCCGGCGGCATCCAGAACGACGTGATGTCTTGGGTGTGGGCTTCCGGGGCGTCGATGCTCAAGGACGGTAAGCCCGATGTGGAAAATAGTGCCGTGGTCGGTACGCTCGAATACATCAAGTCCCTGCAGGACGCCGGCGTCATATCGCCAGGCATCTTTGCCAAGAAGGAACAGGACAAGGTCGAAGAGTTCGTCAACGGCCGCGTTGGAATGATGATCGACTCGCTGGCACATATCAATCTTATCCGCCAGCGCAACCCCGATCTCAAGTTCGGCATCTCTGCCCTGCCTGCGGTTGATGGCTATTCGGGTAAGCGCGGACTGCCCTATGCCTCGTGGGGCATCGGCATCAGCAACAGCTCCGAGCACAAGGCTGAAGCCTGGAAGCTTGTTGAATATCTGATGAGCCCGGAAGTGAACGGCCGCCTGGTATCGCTCGCAAACGCCTTTCCAGGCAATGTGCACGCGAAGCCTGACTTCTCGAAATCGGACCCGCTATTTGAGGAAGCCTTCAAGATCTACCAAAGCGGCCACCTGGCCAACGAATTCGTGGGCCTGCCCGTCGCCGAGGACCTGATGCGAGACATGAACGTCGAAGTGCAAAAGATGTTCGACGGCCAGCAAACCGCAAAGGACGCGGCTGCCAATACGCAAAAGCAGTGGTTGGTTGACTTCGCCAAGTAGGCGCAGCTCCAGACAATTCCGGCAGCGCGATATGGTTCTATCGCGCTGCCGCTGCATCGTAACCAGACGATACGTTCCTACGATCAAACGGGTTACACCTCATGAGCCTCGCCAACGAAGGTCTGATCGTCACGCCAACGAAAGTGCGCAAGCGTGGCATGATCTCTTACAAGACAAGAAAGAGGCTGATCCCGCTGTTTTACGTGGCACCAGCCACGTTTTTGTTTTGCCTGCTCATGCTGTTTCCCATGATCACGGTCCTGCGCTATTCGCTGATGGACGGCGCGATCATGAAAAAGGACGCTGCTTTCGTAGGGTTGCGGAACTACGTGACGATCTTCGCAGATCCGGTTTTCTGGCAGTCGGTCGGGCAGACCCTCTATTTCACGGTGATGAGCGTCATTTTCCATCTTCTAATCGGCTTGGCCTTCGCGCTCTTGCTGAACACCCAACGCGTCCATCCGGTGATTAGAAGCATTCTGCGTGTTCTCTACATCTTGCCCTGGCTCTTTACGGCAGTGATCATCGCGATCATATGGCGGTTGCTTTTGGATCCCAACGGCGTGGTCAACAGCATCCTGATGGCGCTCCATATCGTCAACTTCAAGGTCGAGTGGTTCTCCTCGACGAAGACCGCGCTCCATGCGTTGACGTTTGCGAACATCTGGGCGGGATACCCGCTTTACATGGTCAGCTTACTCGCCGGTCTGCAGGGCATCCCCAAGGACCTTTACGAGGCCGCAGGCATCGATGGGGCCAATGAGTTGCAAAAGTTCCGGTACATCACGATTCCGCAGCTGATGCCGATCATCATCAGCATCGCCTTGCTGGATTTCATCTGGACGATGCAGGTCTTCCCGCTGGTCTGGATGACAACGGGCGGTGGCCCGATCCATGCGACCGAGGTGCTAAGCACGTATACCTATAAGCTTGCGTTTTCGAGTTACGAATTTTCACAAGCCTCGGCGAGCGCGATCTTCATCCTGATCATCTCGATGGGCGCGACTTACTTCTACATCAAACGCCAGAAGGCCAGGTGACCGGCAATGGCAAAGCGCTCTTCTTTCAAAAACACCGTATTGCCCACCGTACTGACATATCTGGGGCTCGCGGCCGGTCTGGTCTTTGCAGGTTTTCCCATCCTGTGGATGTTTTTCACTTCGTTGAAATCGAACACCGAGATCTTTGCCCTACCGCCGAGGCTGCTGCCCGACCATTTCACCAACGTAGCCTACCTTTCGATCTTCAATGATCCGGTCAAGGTGCGCTTCTTTCTCAACAGCTATCTCGTCGCGGGAGTGGTAACGCTTCTGACGCTGCTGGTCGCCATTCTTACGGCCTATGGCTTCAGCCGCTATTCATTCCGTTTTAAGAATACGCTTAACGTCTTCATCATCAGCACGCAGACGGTCCCACCGATCACGCTTCTCATCCCCTATTTCGGCATGGTCGTCGCCTTCGGCATTTTCAACACCTATTTCGCGCTGATTCTAACCTACATGGTGTTCACCCTGCCTTACGCAATTCTGCTGATGACCGGCTATCTCAATACCCTGCCAAGGGAACTCGATGAGGCGGTGTTGGTCGATGGCGGGTCAAGTTGGACAGCGCTGTGGCGTGTGGTTATCCCTCTTTCAGTGCCTGGCATCGTCGCGACTGCGGTCTATACGTTTCTGTTGGCGTGGAATGAGTTCCTCTTTGCGCTCACTTTGACGAAGTCGACAGACATGCGGACCGTTCCAATCGGTATCGAGTTGCTAATGGGCCAACATGCGTTCGAATGGAACGAGATGATGGCGATGAGCGTGCTGGGATCGCTCCCGCTTCTGATCCTGTATCTGATTGCACAGCGTTATTTCCTCGCGGGCTTGGCCGCCGGGTCGGTGAAGATCTGAGCGGCTGGACTCCCAGTTCGCCGCTCTCGTCATCCCGTTGAGGGATTGGCCGGAATGGTGTTGCTGAACACAAACACGCCCAATGTCCGGCTACCCGGTTCGAACGTGATCGTCCATTCCTGCCAGCAGGGAAGCAATCAACGCTGGGATCATACTGGCGGCCAACTTAGGAGTCGTGCTTCCGGCCTATGCTTGACCGCGCATGACGGCGCACAGTTCACTATGGAAAGCTGCACTCCCGGCACGCGCAATCAGATTTGGCACCTGCCTCTCCTGCCTGCCGCACCTAGATGATTGTGGCACGGGACAAACAGAATTCGATTCCTCGCAGCAGCCTCTAACAGACGCGACAGCGCAGTGCGAAAGACCACCGCGGAAAACTTAGGAAAGAAGCTGTACGGATTGTCCCTGCGCCGAAAGCAGTTTGGCGGCCTTCCGGTCAAACGAGACGAAAGTCTCCCCGCCAAGCCAGCCGCCGTCAAAAGCGATCACGCCGTCCGCGAAATCGCCGCCGGCATCGAGGACTGACAGCCCTGCCTCAACTGCCGGCCGGTTGACGACAACATTCGCGGTGTTCAGCAACGCCCGGATCGCCGCGGCAATATTTTCGCGCTCTGTCTGGTATTGCCTGGCCAGAACCCAGGCGAACTCGCACAAGGCCTGCAAGCTCACGGCCACGATGTCCGCTTTGGCCAGCAGGTCGACGGCAACGGCCGCCTGCCCCTCATCATCGGCGACATAGGCGCGCAGCAGCACATTCGTGTCGGCCGTAACCCTCATTCCTTGCCGGACCCGGCCGCGGCGCCCGCTTCCGCTATCGCCTCGTTGATCTCCTCGATGCTGAGCACCTGGCCGTTCGTCTTGCCTCTGAGGAAGCCGTGGAGGTCCCGGAATGACCCTTTCGCCCGTGCCGCCTTCAATTCCGCCCGACCGTCGGGCAGCAGATCAAGCTCGATCTTCTCGCCCGGCTTGATGCCCAGATGTTGCAGCACGTCCTTGCGGAACGTCACCTGTCCCCTTGTCGTCACTGTCAACGTTGTCATATTAAACATTTCCTGTTCATCGCAATAAGATAATGCAAATCTGCATTATTATCAATGCAGATCGTCGGGGCCAAGCTTGGCGTCCATGCGGCGACAGAATCGCATTCCTGCCGTTTAGAAAGCCGCCAGGGACTGTGGATTCGCTCTCGCCCCCTAGTTCGGCAGATTCGTTGATTCCCAACGTCGAGTGGATCACGAACGGTCGCTTCGAGTATCTCGAGATAGCTTTTTCGACGTTGCGGCCGGTCTGGACCGCTGCCCTCCATCTGCTCTGCGATCTTCTTCAGATTTTCCGCCGCCGGCCAGAAACGACCATCACCTTGGCGAATTCGCTCATAGCGGACAAACAGGGCAGGTCAGCCACGATTGGCGGATCCAAGGGGCTCGCGCACTTCCGTGCTAATGGACATCTTGCAACCGATGCCGACCGGTTGCCCAAGAAAGCGCTTCTTCGAGCCGGTCGTCTCCCCAAAAAGTTTCGCCATTTACCACGAACGCAGGCGAACCGAAAATTCCGTATTCGCGCGCCGCATCGGTTTCCATCTTGAGCCGCTCGTGGGCGGCGGGTGCGTTGGCCTGAGCGATCACCGCATCCACGTCTTTGCCGAGTGGCCGAAGCACGTGTTCAAGGTGGCCTCTGTCGCCGAGGGCCACGCCCTCCAAATACCAAGCCTTGAAGCTCTCGATTGTATAGTCCTCACACCAGCCGCCTTCCGCGGCGACCATAGCAACCCTGTTGGCCAGAAGGTCGGGGTCGGTTGGCCAGATGGGTGCATTTACGAAGGGTAGCGCGTGAGTTCGCGCCCTGCGCTGCACGTCACGCCACATGTATTTGACCTTGGCGGTCTGCGAGCGAAGCGCAATGTTGTTTTCCGCCATGACGGTGCGGACATTGAATGGACGCCATCTGACGGTAATGCCAGCGTCCCTCGCCAAAGGGCCGATACGCATGACGGAGAGGTATGCATAACCACTCCCAAGGAAATAGAAAAATTCGAGTTGCCTCATCCGCTGTCTCCTCGACACTGTCTGGAGCCCGGGCGTTCACGCGATCCTCGACGCCACCACTACGCTGCCAGCTGCCCTTACCAAGACTTCACGCGTCGCCTCCCAGTTTCCTGGTCGTCATGGCGCATCGAAGGCATCCTGCCCAAACATCAGGGTAATTGCTGAGTTCCTGTATTGCGCAAGCGAGATCCCTGTCTTCGCTCTGTGAAAAGGCTTGCCGAATTGCTTCCCAACCACGCAACGTTACAGTGGAAGAGACGATCCACCTGGCATCTTCCGCCTAGGCTGAAGCACAAGCTGCTGCCTTGAACCGATTCACGAGCTGCAAGGTATTCTCTCGTGATTGGGCAAAGTCTAAGCTAAAGCCAACTATGGCCTCCTGCCTCCCGACGCACACTATCGCCCAACGTTGGAGCGTAGGCAATATTGTATTAGCGTCAACTTGAATACCGCCATCGTCGCTCCCGGCTCACCCTGGCTCGGCGAATAGGCATTGGTGAGGTGGTGGCGATCACCGCGGCACAGGGCGCGGGCCTATCCGCGTCTCAGCCGCAGCTCGCGCGTGACTCCCGGCGGCGAAATTCGAACTCCGGACCCCTAGAGTCGAAGTTACTAGTGTCAAAATAGTTGTTTTAGATGAATTACTTAATCAAAATGTCGTTTTCGAAAGCCTTGGAAATCCAAGATCATCGGATCGCCTAGAGTAGAGGCTTCGTCTCGCGCACTTCATGGTTCTGTCCGCGATCGATCCAGCCGTTGGCGATTGAGCAGCATGGAATCGCCGAATTCATGCGTGCGATATCGGTGCTCGGCGAAGGCTGCGGAGGCCTTGGCGAGCAGAGCATCGTCGGCAAAGGCGCGCAGCAGCTCGAAATGGCTTTCGCCGGGCTGGTGGACGCCTGTGAGAATCGCATCGACCACGCGAAGTGGCGTGCCCAGCGCGATACGCCCGGTCGCAATGCCATTTCCGGCACGCACATTGCCGTCGGGGTTGGCAGCTGCCTCAAGCGCGCGCACCACGCTCGTGCCGATTGCGATGATGCGGCTTCCGCGGAGCTTCGCCCGCGCGACCTGGGCCGCCGTGCGCTCGGGAATGCGGTACGGCTCGTCGAAAGGGAGGCGCAAGTCGAGCGCGGGGTCCCCGGTGGAAGACACGCCCGCGGCATGCGTGAGTGTTGCGAAGCCCACGTCTCGCCGACGCCAGGCCTGGAGCGTGCGCCAGTCGAGTGCGAACCCTGCCGATGGCGCCTCGAACGCCACCGGCCCGGCGGCAATCTTCGTCCAAACATTCCAAAGTGCCAACGGTTCGCGAACATTCGCATATTGGATCGGCCGGCCGTGCTGCGCCACTCCTGCAAGCACCGCTGCGCGGTTGCCTCGGAAGCGCAATTCGAGAAGGCGAGGATGGTCGAGAAGGCGCTCTATGACGGCTTCAAGCCGGCCGAGCCGGAGGTGATCGCCTGGTGATAGCGGGGGCGGAGGCAGCCGATTTTCCGTGCGCATGCGGTGATCGCCCGCGCCGAAGGCAATCGCCAGGAAGTTGGTTGGGTCGGGAAATGTCAGCCAGCCTGCCAGGCGGAACTCGATCGCCTCGTTGCTGGGAAGGTGCGTGCCGCGCAAGCTGGCAGGCAAGGTCGCGGCGTCATTGGCGATGACCAGATCGCCGGCATCGAACAGTATCGCGAGTTCAGTGCGCGGCAGGTCGCGCGTCGCGCCGTCCGCCTCCACGACGAGCAGCCTGGCGGCGCGCCGATCCGGACGGTCGGCGGCAATCATCCGCGTGTCTCGGCGAGAAGTGTTGCGCCGGCCGGCAACGTATCGAGCATCTTTTCGATGATCTCGGCAGCAGCCAGGTCGGGACGCTTCAATGTCGACGGATCGGCGTCAGGAAGCGCCAGCGCGTGCAGCGGGGTGTCCATATCGCCGGGGTCGAGCGCGAGGTGCCGGATGCCGTCGGCCTTCGCCTCCTCGTCCCAAATCGCCGTCAGGTGAGCAAGAGCGGCCTTGCTCACACCATACGCGCCCCAGCCGGGATAAGCGTTCACCGCCGCGTCGCTGGAAATGTTGATCACCAGCGCGCCACGGTCCTCGCGCGCGGACGCGGCAAGTGCACCGAACAGTGCTTTCGTCAGCCGGAACGCGCCGACGAGGTTGACCGCGAGCGCTTTTTCCAGCTCCTCGCACTCGGTATCGGCAAGGAGCGCCAGTGGAACGGGCCCGAGGCTCGACGCATTGTTGATCAGAACGTCGAGCCCGCCTAGGCTCGCGGTGACCTGCAACGCGATCGGGTAGATGTCGTCCTTTTTGCCGACGTCGCCGACGATGCCATGTGCGCCCGTCTCGTCAGCGATGCGTTCGACGTTCGCGGCAGTGCGGGCAACGAAGGCGACGAACGCACCCTCTCTGGCAAGCTGCCGGACAAGGGCCAGTCCTAGGCCGGACGTGCCGCCGGTGACTGCTACACGAAGTCCCTGAAGATCAATGTTGGTCAGCATTGACGATACTCCTTCAATCCGTACAACTTATTGGTACAAGCTGAAGTTAACTTGAGGTCAAGCATTCATTCCGTGGATCGATGCCGACCAGACTCACGTATCGAGGCGCACCTTCGCCTTGTCGGCCAGCGGGCTGATCGCATGCGTCCGGATGGCGAACCGTATTCTCGATCTCGGTGTGCCCATGCAGGATCTGAACCGCCCGGAGGTTGCCTGTTGCATTATAAGAAGCGGATCGAAACCGGAAGTTCGACGCGAATTCAACGGAGAGCTCGCCGGCTGTTCACGCTGCTCTACGCGCTCAGTCCTAACACAAGCCGCCAGAGAACTGGCCTTCCAGAAGCGACGCAGGTCAAGGGAACGTCGCCTCGCCGGGCATCTTTGCAACTGCGACGATCACTCTGGCACGCCGGAGATGCCCAGCGCCTCGACATAACGCTCGGCGAACACCTCGTCCAGCCACGGGTTGATCTGTCTCTGCAGGGTGAGCGTGTAGGTCGGGAACGCCTTCATAAGACGCCGCGCCGCCGCCTGCGCCTCGTCCAGCCGGTTGAGTTTGACCAGCGCCATGATCACCACCCGGTGCGAAGAGCCGTAGTTCGGCATCTCGTGCAGCGCGCGTTCTCCCCATGCCAGCGCTTCCTCGTAGTGCTCGAGCATCAGGTAGCTCATCCCGATGCCGGAGAGCGCGATGCCCTTCTCGGGGTCGATCGGGCTCAGCCGCATTGCCCTGTGAAAGTGCTCGATGGCGACGAGCGGGCGGCTGGAATGTGCGTTCACCCAGCCGCTGCCCGTATGGCCCTGCGCCGAATTGGGGTTGAGCAGCAGGGATCGCTCGATCGTGCGCAACGCCATCTCGTAGTCCTTCGCGCTGTAGGCGATCACCTGCGCGGCGAAGCGCAGGCTCGTGGGATCGTCGCGCGCTTCCGCCAGTACCTCTCGCGCCATGCGCGCGGCGACTCTGATATCGTCGGGCTCGTGCCAGCACTGGCTCACGGATAGGCTGCGGATATAGGCGCCGAGTGCCTTCGCCAAGTTGAAGCCAGGGTCGATGCTGAGCGCCTCGTTGGTGAGCCGGCGCACGTCAGCAAAGCCTTCGCGCGTCATGCTGTAGAAGCGCGGCAGCGCGCGAAGGTAGAGGTCGTAGGCGCTGATGTACTCGGTCGGTTTCATGCGCGCCTGCTTGATCTCCTGCAGCCGGATGCTCGGTTCGACCGCACCGACGACGCTCTCGGTCACCTTGTCCTGCAGGTCGAAGATGTCGCTCACATCGCCCTCGAAGCGGTCAGTCCAGACATGGTGCCCACTGATAGCGTCCACCAGCTGCCCGCTGATACGCACCCGCGATCCTGCTCTGCGGATGCTGCCTTCTAGCACGTAGCGGACGCCCAGCTCGCGCCCGACCTGGCGCAGGTCTACCGCCCGGCCCTTGTAGGTGAAGGACGAGTTGCGGGCGATCACGAAGAAGGAGTTCACCCGACTCAATCCCGTGATGATGTCCTCCACCAGCCCGTCGGCGAAGTATTCCTGGTCGGGGTCGCCGCTCATGTTGGTGAAAGGCAGGACCGCGATCGAGGGTTTCTCGGGCAAGGGAGGCGATGCAGCCACCGAGGCGCTGGCGTCGGACTCGACGCGGTAGGCGCGCACGGGCCGCTCGATGTTCTTGAGGCGCAGGTTGCCGAGTGGCCTGAAGCCGCAATCGAGCTTGCCCTGAAGGTGGTCGTACGCGGTGCCGGAGACGACCACGGTGCCGGGATCGGCGATGCTTTCGAGTCGGGCGGCGATGTTGACCCCGTCACCGTAGAGGTCGCCGTCCTCCTCGCAGACCACGTCGCCGAGATTGACACCGATGCGCAAGCGAATCCGCTCTTCCTCGGGCATCTCCGCCTCATGTTCTGCCAGGGCCTGCTGAATCGCCATTGCCGAGGTCACCGCGTTAACGACGCTCGCGAACTCGCACAGCATGCCGTCGCCGGTGAGCTTGACGATCCGACCCTGGTGCACAGAGACCAGCTGTTCGAGGAGGTCCTTGCGGTACATCTTCAGCCGCTCGAGCGTGCCGCGCTCGTCGCGCTCCGTCAGGCGCGAATAGCCGACCACGTCGCAAGCCATGATCGCTGCGAGGTGGCGCTGCGTGGTCACTGCACCGCTCAGCCAAGCGCCTGCACGCGGGCCGCCCCGCGTCCATGTCCTGCCAACTTCCAGACGCCCCATGCGCATGGTATCTATCTCTCCCAGTCGCCGCCGTCGCCGATATAGAACGCAGAACGCAGCTCGACCTTGCCTTCACGAGGTTTCGCTAACCCTCTTGCGAGGCGTGGAGCGTTCCAGTCGCCGCGCCCACGCAGCCTCTGGAGACGCTGACACGTCACTCCCAGAAGGCCGGAGATATTTCTTGCCCTGTGTAACCGGTTGACGCCACCGTGGCGGTGCTTTTGTCACGGCGATGTAACAGCGAGATGGCCGGCGAGCGCGCGCATCGGGCATTACACCAGACGTTTGCGCTTAGAGGTGCTGAGGTCGGCAGGTAGTGCGGGCGCGACCTTCAGCATGGTCAGCTGCGATGTCTGCTTTTGGGCGAAAGCAAAATCCGCCTCTGCGGCCGATATTGAAGCGCAAAACTGCCATTCACTTCGTGATAGATGTAGGCCGGCTTCAATTCAGAACCGACCTCGGCCAAAGGCTACCTTTGAGCCAAGATGGCCTTAGTTGCATGTGATTGGGCAAACACGCCGACATCCTCAGTCGGCTATTGTCAAGCCGCTCGGGCTTCATGTCTTCGCCGCTCACCATTTTGTCACGGCGGAGAAATCGAGCTTGCCTGAGCCGAGGATAGTCACTTTTGCAACGACGCCCACCTCGGCCGGTACCCTCAGGTCCATGGCGCCATGGGGCCTTGGCGAAGACCAGGAATTCGGCACGCGTGGCGCTGACGGCCTCGGTGACGAGGATCAAAGCAGTCGAATTCGGCATTCCGGCACGCATACGTATTGGTGGTCAGGCTCGCTGGCGGACGCCCTGTTCCGCCTCTGGTTGGCGCGAGCTAGCCTTTCGAGCCGGCTGGGGCGATTGCGCCTGGAACAATATCCGTGTTCTGAGCCACCTTGATTCGCCATCCCGACTGCCCTTCTTGGACAATCAGAAGCAATATGCCTTTCCTAACCCCGGCCGGGGAGCCGTCCGGAGCAAATGCTCCCGTTAGCGTCCAAGTGTAATGAACAGAAGCAAGCCCCGGAGCCAATTCCACAACCGACGAGATATCGCCTTCTAATCGGCTATCCCGAAACATGGTGTCATGGGTGGCTCGGTGCGCCGCTTCGATCTCGGATCGGTTCTTCCACCAAACACCTACGACGTTAGCGAAATTAGTATCGGAAGCGAACAGAGACGCAAACTCATCCATGTCATGCCGGTTCCAAGCGTTCGCAAAAGCGGTAGCGACATGCTCGGGCTTATCAGACGTCACGCTCATGACCCACGTCTCCTGCGTACCTCCGCTAAGCATATAGGAGCCCGGACCGGATGCGACACGGCAAAGGTCAAATTTCAAATTGACGCACTAGCGGCAGCGGAGGAATTGCGACATCCAATGTGGGATCCTGTTACGATCCCCTATGGCCATCCGAATAGTATCCTGGCTCTTCTTTCCGCCTTCGCCTACGGATTCGCAAAACTCGTTGAACGTTATGGCGGCGTTGGCGATGAGCCTTCTCCATGTGAAGAAGGCTCAACCTTTGATTGCCCAGACCGCAATGCGCCGCCACCTTAAACCTGAGCCTAAGCATTCGAGCGCGCTTGGAATAGGAAGTCGCGTTCGCGCCAATCAAGCGGAAGACCAAAGTCTGCACGGCAGAAGAGCGAATTGATGGCTATCATCGTGACATGATAGCGTTGCCGCACCTTGCCCGAGGACGGTGTCTTCGCGCCATTCCATGCACATGCCATGCGTCGCAGTTGCGCCACAAATGCTCAGGGCGCCAGTCCGGCCTTCCCCCAAGTGACAATCCTGGCGTCAGGCGCCGCAGGCTGATGGATGTTGTTTGGTCGGTCATCTTTGATGAAACCGTACCGGATGCAGACGCCGAAGGGGGGCGGAAGCCGACTAAGAGCCCGCCAATTTCGTCTAAGTTCATGTCCGCCGTTTGCAAGTAAAAATGCGAAAAGACACTACGATGCAAGGACTTAGCTTGCGTTCTTGAGCCTTCGACCTTTCTCTAGCACGCGGCAGTAGTCCGGAGCAGTGGGTCTGAGTGCCCCTATTCTGCTCCTAGTTTTTGACGTTCGGAGACGACTAGATGGCCAAAATCAAGCTAACCAAATCTGCGGTTGACGCCGCCGCCCCGCAGGACCGCGATTACGCATCCGGCAGGGTGAAGACGGTGCAGGGCGCGGCGATGCCGCGCAGCACGTGTTCGCCCAGCGGCACCAGCGGTGTGGTGATCTCGGCGGCGAGCGCGCCCGAGATCAGCACCGAGCGGCCGAGCGGCCGGCATAGCCCCTCCAGCCGGCTGACCAGGTTGACCGCGGGGCCGATGGCGGTGAAATCCAGCCGGTCGACCGCGCCGATATTGCCCCACAGCATCTCGCCGAGATGCAGCGCCGCGCCGAACGGCAGCCGGGGCAGGCCCTGCGCCTGCCGCCCCGCATCGAGATGGGCCATGCCGGCGCGGGCGGCGACGACGGCGCGCAGCGCCGCCTCGCAGGCATCGGCCGGCGCAGCGGTGACCGGGAAAATCGCCAGCATGCCGTCGCCGATGAATTTCAGCACTTCGCCCCCAAAGGCGTGCACCGCGCCGGCGACGCGGTCGAACCAGGCGTCGAGCGCGGCGATCACCGTCGTGGGCTCGGTTGACTCGGACAGGGCGGTAAAGCCGCGCAGGTCGGCATAGAGCAGCGCGGCGCGAATGGTTTCTCCGGTGCCGCGGCGCAGGGACCCGCCTTGCACCCGGGCGGCACTGCGCCGGCCGAGATAAGCCTCGAGCAGCGCTGTCAGCGCCGCCCGCGCCGCAAGTGCGGCAAGGGGCGCCGCGGCGAAGCGCGCGGCCTGGCGCAGCCGGGCAGCCTCGGCGGGGCCGAACGGCCGGGTTCCAGCCCAGCCCAGCACCGGACTATCCGGCGCCCGGCCAACCGGGCCCTCCTGCACCGGGCCGAGCTCCGCCAGCCAGTCGCGCCCGGCCTGGCCGAGCGGACCGCCGGCGAAGCTCAGCGCCTCGATCACCGCCCCTGTCTCCGCCCGCCAAAGCCAGGTGCGGCGGGTGATAATGGGATGCGGAACCGCGAGCGTCAGCGCGCCGCCGGCCAGCGGCAGGCCGTCAGCCAGAAGTCGGCCGCCGAGCTCGGCCAGAAACCGATCGGGGGCGGCCGAGGCGCCGGCCTCGTCCACCAGCCAGGCGAGAGGCGCGGGCAGATCCATGGCGCGATTATGCGGCCACCGCACCCGGCCTGTCATCCGCGCCGTGACGATGCGCAGCCGGCCCGCCGATCTATCCTCCCCCCGCCCCCGGCGCTGGTACGGTCCGATCCTCGATGGCGCCGGGTTCGACCCGCCCTGCGAGCCGGCGTCCGCCGTCAAATTGCAACGGGCTCACGGGCGGCGATATCGCGCGCGGAAGGCCGTCACCCCCTGCCCGTGTGGCCGTATTTGGGATCCGGGCCGGGATCACGCCCGGCTGCAACCTCGCCCAGCCTGCCGAGGTAATGAGCCCAGCCCTCCGCATGGCCGGCGCATTGCTCGGCATTGGGCAGGCCGGTGTGGGTCAGGCGCAGCAGCGTTCCGTCCGGCTGCTCGATCAGATCGATCTCAACCAGGCTCGATCCCGGCGGCACCTCATCGCTCTCTTCCCAGCCGAAGCTGTATGCCAGACGGTGCACCGGCACCACCTCCCGGAAGGTGCCGCGAGCGACGCGAGCCCCGGTAACATTGACGAGATAGAGCCCGCCGGACTGCGGCTCGAGCTGCGCCTCCGTTCCCATCCAGCGCAGGATCTTCTCCGGATCGGTCAGGAGGGCAAACAGCGCAGCGGGGGGCGCCGGGATGTGTGTCTCGCGGCGGACGACGAGGGCCTCTTGCATCGGCTTCCTCCATAGTTGCGACAGTTGGAGCAATTGTAAACCAGTTGGCTGCTCGTGCGATAGAATAGGATCGGACATCTACTCTGGAGTGACAAGTGTGGCGAGATTCCGATGGGCACTCGCCGATCACAGCCGCGGCGCATGCGCTCCGCTTCGGGAGCGTTCGAAGCGTTGGGTGCCGCATCCGATATCCCGAGGATCGATTCTCAGAGATCAGTTGCATCACCGGAGATTGGTTTCGGGCTGACGCCACGCGAGCTGCACGTGCTGCGGCTGGTGGCGACCGGCAGGTCGAATAAGGTGATCGCTCATGAGCTCTGCCTCAGCGGAAAGACCATCGACCGGCACCTCTGCAAATTCGCAGAACCTAAGCGCCAAAACTGGCGCGGTGCTCCTACGCGTAGCTGATTCCCGTCAGTGACCGGGGTTTCGGCGCGGAAACAGGCAAGCTGCGGCAGCTTCATGCCCCGTCGTCGCCCTCACGCCACCAGACGCGGAGCAGTTCGTGCAGTCGCGGCGACATCGTGGAGTGGCGGTCCTTGCGGCCCTTGCCCTCCTGGACGCGGCCGAAGTTGATCGGCCGCAACACCAATGCGCCCAGTATGATGATCGGCCAGCGGGCCGCGGACATGATAGTCCATCAAGAAGTGCTGCAGTGACGCCCGTCGATCCCGGGCTCCTACGCAACATCCATTTCGGGACCATCTCTCTATTATTCTGCAGGCGGACGCGTGCCGGTTGCCAAAGGACGTGTTGAGCGCGCCATCAGACACTCCAGGACCGGCTTGTGAAGGCACTGCGCCTGCGCGTCATCAGCACGATCAAAGGAGACCAATGCTTATGCACCTGAGTTCATGGCGGACTTCAACGCTCGCTTTGGCAAGGACGATCCTGCCGGTGGCTTCGGCGAAGCGCCGGGCCGGTGATCTGAACATTCCCCTTTGCGGCGATATCTTCGGCATTCCACGAAACGAACGACGGGAGTTGGATATGAGAACGGAAATGTTGCTCGACGCAAAGGTCTCGCCAAGTCGGCCACAGGGCGAGTGTTCAGGTTCTGAGCAGCAGGCTTGAACTTCTGTACGACAACGAACTCAGCCTGATCATTCTCCCAATTGACTGCCGAAAATGACCGCCTTCTTACAACTAACCGCCAAGCCACATTTGGCATTTGCAACTCGCGCTGGGGTGTCGACCGCTTCTCTCACGCTCCCCCCATATAGATTTCCATGATCTGCCGGTCGTCGCGCACGTCCCGACGCGTCCCCTCGAAGCGCTTTTCGCCGGCCGCCAGGATGTAAAGCTTGTCCGCAATCGGCATCGCCTCGCGGATGTTCTGCTCCACCATCACGATGCCAATGCCGTGCGCGGTGAGGGTGGTAATGCGTTCGAGCGTCTCGATGACCATGGCCGGCGACAATCCGGCGGAAGGCTCGTCCAGCAGAATGAAGCGCGGTTCCGAAACCAGTGCCCGCGCCAGCGCAAGCATTGCCTGCTCGCCGCCCGAAAGCGAACCGGCCGCGGTACGCCGCCGCCGTGCTAAAGAGGGATATTGCTCGATCAGCGCCTCGATGCGCTGCTCGACTATCCGCCGGTCTGCGATGGCGTAGCCACCCATGCGCAAATTCTCCATCACTGTCAGGCGCGGAAACACACCGCCGCCCTGCGGCATCAACACCAGACCCTGGCGCACCACTTCATGGACGGCAAGGTTGGAGAGTGTTGATTCACCCAGGCGCGCCGTACCGCTCCACACCGGCAGCGCGCCGACAATGGCCTTGAGCAGGGTCGACTTGCCACTGCCGTTCGGCCCGAAGATGCAGGTAATCTTGCCAGCTTCCGCGCTCAGCGAGACGCTATGGACGATCTCCTGCTTGCCGTAGCCGGTGACGATGTTGTCGGCGGTGAGCGTGCTGCTCATTGTGGCCGCCCCAGATAGGTCTGCATAACTTCCGAATTGCGAACGATGTCGTTGAAAGGCCCGGTGGCCACGACACGGCCTGCATCCATGACAATGATGCGGTCGCACACGTTCCGCACCATTTCCATGTCGTGCTCGATGACCAGGACGGTGGTGCCGCGCTCGCGCAGCCGCGCGATGGCCTCCACGATGATCTTGCGGATGCTGGGATGCACGCCCGCTGTCACCTCGTCGAGCAGAATGAGCGAGGCCTGGCGCATCACAACGCGCCCGAACTCCAGCAGTTTCTGCTGGCCGCCCGAAAGATCGGATGCGCGGTTGTCTGCGACATGCTCCAGCTTGAGCAGCGCCAGCGTATCGGCCGCCCGTTCGCGCGCGCCCTGCCAGTGGCCCTCGGCCGCAGCCGCCAGCAGGTTTTCGGTGACGCTCATATTGTCGAACATGGCCGGAATCTGGAAGGTGCGAGCAAGCCCCAGCCGCGCGATCGCGTGAGCCTTTCGGCCGCCGATTTCGTGACCGTCGAAGCGGATCTGGCCACGATCCGGCGTCACCGTGCCCGATATCAGGTTGAACAGAGTCGACTTGCCAGACCCGTTAGGTCCGATCAGGCCGGCGATCTCGCGCCGACCGACGTCCAGGGAGACACCGTTGACGGCCTTGATGCCGCCGAAATGGCAGTGGAGTTCGCGCACGACGAGAATAGGTTCGCCGGTGCCAGCCGTTTTGCCCTCGGCGGCGCTCAACTGGGCCGTCCCGGGCCGCCGCCGACAAGATTGCCGACCGCCTTGTCCAGCACGGCGCCAGACTTGGCCACGCGCCTCGAAAACATGCCGACGATGCCGTTCGGCAGAAACAGCACCACCAGCACGATGGCCGCGCCCAATATGGCGATATAGAAGGCGGTGTCACCCCAATACATCCAGATGATGCGGTTTACGACAAAGAGCGCCACACCGCCCAATGCCGGCCCCCACAGGCTGCCCAGCCCGCCCAGCAGCACCATCACCACCATCTGATCGGTGATGTCGCCGCCGAAGACGCTTTTCGGATTGATGAACGTGACCCAGTAGGCGAAGATCGCGCCGAATACCGAGGCGGTGACGGCACTGAGCACGAAGGTCTGCAGCTTGACCAGCGAAGTATTGATACCGATAGCCTCGGCCGCCGGCTCATGATCGCGCAGTGCCTTGACCTTCAGCCCGAAACGCGAGCGCTCGAACAGCGCCCACGTAATGAGATAGGTGAGCGCAGCCGCGCCGAACATGGCGAAGTAGAAGAAGCGCTCGTCAAGAAAGGGCGGCAGCCCAATACCGCCGATGCCGCCGGTGAAGTCCATCACCGAGGCGAACTGTATGAGCACCTCGGCGAAGGCCCAGGTGGCTATGGCGAAATAGGCTCCGCGCAGGCGCAGCGTCGGCGCGCCGATGATGATGGCAAACAGCGCCGTCACCACGATACCGGCCGGGAGGGTGGCGAAGAAGGGCCAGGCGAGCCTGTCGCCCATCAGCAGCGCCGTAACATAGGCGCCGAGCCCGAAGAAGGCCGAATGGCCGAAATTGATGTAGCCGGCATAGCCGCCGAGCATGTTCCAGGAGCAGGCCAGCCCCGCCCACATCAGCGCGCCGGTGGCAATGCGCAGCCAGTAGTTGTTGACCAGCATCGGCAGCAGCGCCAGCACAACGATTACGGCGATCAGCAGGAGGAGGACGGCCCAGCGTGGCTTCATGTCCCGCCTCACAAGCCGTGCCGCAGGATCCCGCGCGGAGACACGAGAAGGACGAGGAATAGGGTGCCAAAGATCGCCAGCAGCGAATAGCTCGACCCGACATAGGTCGCGACGAAGGCTTCGATGACGCCGAGCAGCAGCGCGGCGACGAGGGCACCGCCGACGGAGCCCAAGCCGGCAAGCACAGCCACGAAAAATGCGAATAGAGTATAGCGCAGGCCGACTTCCGGGTTCACTGAAAAGATTGCACCCATTAGTACGCCGGCCATGGCAGTGATGCCTGCGTAGAGCCCGTAAACAGTGGCGCTGAGGCGGCGGATGTTGACGCCCATCAGTGCGGCGTTCTGCCGGTTTTCAGCCGTCGCTCTGATCGCCAACCCATAGCGGGTGCGGTAGAGGAACAGGAACAGTCCGCCGGCGATGGCGATCGCGAAGACCGCCGCGGCCACGCGGATCAGTGGCACCGTCACGGGGCCGACGGCGAGGCTCTCTCCGCTCAACACGGTCGGCACGCTGTGGGTATTGAAGCCCCACGCGGTCAGCATGCCGCCGCGCAGTAGCGTGAACAGGCCGAAGGTCAACGCCAGCGCCATCAATTCCGGCCGCGCCGTGCGGCTGTTGCGGACATTGTAGAGGATCGGCCCAATCAGATAGCCGATGGCGCCGAACAGCATGAAGGCCACGGGGATCGCCAGGAATCCGTCGACACCAAGTCCGGCACCCATATAGTAGCCGAGATAGCCGCCCAGCACGACCCAGCCGCCCACCGCGAAATCGATGACATGCAGCACGCCGAAAGCGAGCTGGAAACCGATCGTAAAAGTGGCGATGACGCCGCCGATCAGAAGGCCGTTCAGCAAGGTCTGTAGGAATAGATCCAACGCGGGAACCGTCCGTCAGCCAACGAAAGAGCGGAGTGCCGCGGCAAAGCGGCCGTACACACGATAGCATGGTCCGTCATTTTCCGAGCACGCGCAACCACCGTCATTGCGCCGGGCAAGGGTGATGGCGACGAGGCCGCCCCCACCCTGTCCAGAACCGGCTATTTCCAAGCTGGCAGCGGGTAGGTGAGGTCCGCTGCCGCGGCCTCTTTCGGCCCCACCGCTACGGTCTTGCCACCCTGAATCTGGATCAGCACCGGCACCGGCTGGACGTTGTCGTGGTAGTGGTTGCCTTCCTTCTCGAACTTGATCGGTCCGTAGAAGGTCTGGATGTCGGTCGCGGCTATCGCGTCCTTAAGAGCAACCCTGTCTTCAGGCGTGAGCCCCGGCTTCTTGCCAAGCCGCTTGACGGCATCGCCGAAAACGAGACCGCTGGCCGCGCAGGCCGCTTCGGTATAGTCGGGCTCGTGCCCGGACTTCTTTTGCGCCATCTCGGCAAACTCCTTTGCGGTGCCGAAGAGGTCGTCCTTATATGAAACTGACGGCAGCCACACGGAGACGCCGCAGGTGCCGTCGGCGTCCGCGGCGAGCGCCTGGGCGAAGGCCGGGTCGGTGACGCCATAGTGCATTATCAGCGCCTTGGGCCGGAAGTTCAGCGACTTGGAGGTCTTGACGACATTGATCAGCGGCTCCTCATGGCCGCCGACGGCGACGATATCGGGATTGAGCGCTGCGATCTTAGAGATGACGGGGGTAAGGTCGCCAGAGGCCGGCACCAATTCGTAGGCGACGACTTCCAATCCGGCCTCCTTGGCCCCGTCGCGAAAACCTTCGCCGGTTTCCTTCGAGAAGGGTTCGTTGACGCCGATCACAGCAATCGTCTTGGCCATGGGGTTAGACAGTTTCGCCAGCACGGCCAGCGATTTACCCGCAGTGGTGTCCACGGCCGGGATGATGCCGAAGTTGAATTCCGGCTTGGCCTTCCAGACGTTTGGGGATTCCGCGGAGCCGGAAATCATCGGCACCTGGTACTTCTGGCAAATCGGCTGCACGGCGATAGTCGAGCCGCTGGTGTAAGGGCCGAATAGCACGTCGACCTCATTCTGGACGATCAGGCGCTCGGCGGCATCGGCGCCGGTCGCGGGGTTGCTTTGGTCGTCACCGTAGAACATGTCGACCTTGAAACGCTCGCCGGCGACTTCAACCCCGCCCTTGGCGTTGACGGCCTCCGCCCATAGGTCGTAACCGCGTTTGGTCAGGTTGCCGCCGAGGATGTTCTCGCCCGACAGCGAGGTGATAACGCCGGCCTTGAATGTCGTCACCTGCGCGCATGCCGCTCGCACAAACGGGCCCAACGGGCCGGCTGCGAAGGCGCCGGCGCTGACGCCGAGGAACCGACGGCGCGAAAAACGTTTGCTGTTCGTGAACATCACTCAACTCCCTTCATCCGTTATCAGATTGGAAACCGACGATATCTCCTGTTTATACCACTGTATGCCTTTTGTGCGGACAGAGAAGATATGCCTGGGTCAACAGGCAATGCGTAAGGCGGCTTCGGGTCATCAACGCGTAGAGGCGCCGCAGGCTGTGGATGCTCAATGCCTCGTCGTGCACCAGCTTCGTCGACGTATGCCTTTTGGGCGCCATTGGCGCCGCGAGCAGTTGTAGACGCGGCTCCTATTCTGCACCTAGACAAGTTTGCGAGGCATCAAGGAACGAAGGTCTAGTCATTAAGGCGTTGATTTTTCTGTTGATTTATGTTCCTCGCGACGCTCCGTCGCATGGTAGACAAACCACTTTTTGAGAGGCAAGGCGCGAGATAGCCCTCGGATCATGGTCGCGGAGGGGTGGGATTCGCCGATCATGGCCTCGTCGCCAAGATGACGCCTTCGGCAGCCTTTTGATTTCTTTAAAACGGTCGCCGCAGTTTCGAAGATGGAGCCCCACGGAACCAAATCTGTCCGCTCGCGTCCGGGTTGGCTGGGCAAAGCCGGCCCGGCGCCCGAAGGCAGGCCCAAGCGGACAAGCGTGGCAACAATGCTTTCATTCCAAATTGGGTTACTCGGGCCGTTCTGCCACAAAGAGAGTATCGGAGAGAAGCCCAAGCCGGTCGCGATCCGCGGCGGGTATACGATCTGAATTTATTCGGGTGACCGTAAAGCCGGCGTCCTCGATACGCTCCTTGATATCCGGTCCGTAGGCTCGCACGTGATCCGATCCACCAAAGCGCTCGTCGCGCTCGCTCAGTGACATAGATGGCGTCGCTTCGATCGTTTGGCGATAAATAAGCGGCACCTGGATCCAGACCTGCCCTCGGGGCTTAAGAGATGACCAAAGTTGCCGAAACACATGCCGATCATCAGGTACGTGTTCCATGACATGACTTAAGACGACGATATCGAGATCGCTGGTGCGACGCATGTCCATCAGGTCAATTTTCACGGTATCGGGCCCGTACCGTCCCGGCTCGAAATCGGCTTTGATTAGATTACCCGCTTGAGAGAGTCTCTTTGAAAGACCCTTCTCGCTCGGCGCAATCTGGAGAATTTCAAGCTGCCCCGCCGGCAACTTGATAAGCCTACGGTCTAGAGCACAAATCAAAAACCGCTCACGATCCACGGCATGACAAAGCGGGCAGATAAGAGTGTACGCTCCGAAACGGTAAAAAGCCGCTACATTGCGATCGCAGGCATTGCAGTGATGAGCCTTGCTCGTCGGGAGGTGCGTCAGGGCAAAGGCTCTGAGCCAATCTCGGTACGAATGAAGTTTGCGTGTGACCCGCCGTACTGTGATACGATCACCATAGCTGCGAAAAAGAGAAAGAAGTCGGCTCTCTCGAACATTGTTCTTCCTTGATGGTTTCAGCATGTCGCCTCTAAGGTTTTTTCACCCAGGGGACGATAATTAGCGCCAGCTGATATGAAGTCGAGTCTGCGGAGCAGCAGGTGCTCCCGATCGGTCGCTGGCGATGGAGGGCGTGGGAGCCAGGCCCTCGCGCTAACGCTGGCACGGCGGCCAGCGGGACACGCGCTGGCGGGGCTGCTAGTCCTAGTTATCCTATTCGACAACCCAGCCTTTGAAGAGAAAATTCGATCATCGTCATTGCTGCGCCTTGTCCGGGCTTCTCGACAATGGCCCGCATCGTCAAATTCGCCGGCCACTCGCTGCGCGCTGGCCTCGCCTCGTCGGCCGAGGTCGACGAACTCGATGTGCAAAAACAGCTCGGCCATAACTCCTCGGAGATGACCCGCCACTATCAGCGCCGCAGAGATCGCATCCGCATCAACCTGACCAGGGCTTCCGACCTCTAACGAGGCAAAAACCCCCTCCTCTGCCGTTATTCCGCCGCTCAGGTTCGCGCGAACGGCCTCACCCTGAGCGCCAAAAGACTGGTTTTCGGCCATTCGGGCAGCCCCGGAACCTCCGGGCCTGTTTCATCGCCAGGACAGCTGGTCTTTCGGCAGCCGACCGCTCGGATCGAACACGTTCACTTTGTACGGAAGATCGGGACCCCATTCCCATAGCACCAGATTGCGGTCTTCCGTCTCCGCGCCCGGAGCAAAACTCGGCACCAGAATTCCAGCGATGCCTTCAGGCCGCGGCCGGTCATAGATGGACCAGGATGCAGGTCGCTCTCCGTTGCTGAGAGCCGTGGCCCAGGCGCTCCCCATGTCCGCAACCGTGACAGAAGATTCTCCCCTCCCCTGCTCGGTTGTCAGATCAGTGATGTCCTCGCAGTCCACCTCATAAGAGCACAGCACGCAGGGGTCGATGCGATGCGCGAAGCCCTGGTTGGCTTCCTTGACAGCCGTCATGACGGTCAGCGCCAGATATAGCGCGGGCACACCTTTGGGATTGAATCGAGCGCCCCTGATCGCCGCTCCATCACCGGAACTCGGCTTGAATGCCCAACGTGGATCATGCGCCCTGTAGCAGGTTCCGACAAACCTCAAGCAAAGCCACCCAGGGCCATGTGATCGAGGTAGTCGCGAATAGCAGCGGCCTTGCCGTCCTTCACGAGGGCTTCGGCGGTGCGTCCACCGAATGCCGGCAGCGGCTGGGCTCGGTACCAGGCCATGGCCTGTTCCTTGCCTCCCGCCCAATCCGTCACGCGGCTGATGATTTCGAGCATCTCGCGCAGACGCCCCTGCGTCTTTGCCGTGCGGCTGCGCTCCAGCCGATAGAGGGTTTCGCGGGCAAGCCCGGCCGTCTGAGCCAACTGACCCTTGGACATTCCAAAGCTGTCGGCCACCTGGTCAACGGCAATTTTCCCGGCACGGTCCATATAGGACAAAACCAGGGGTTCATTCTGCATGGATTTCTTGAGGGCTTGCCCCATGGAGTTCCTTGTCATATTAGCAGCCGTATTTACTGTGCAAAACATATGGCGCTTTTCGACTGGTTTCAAGCCCCCAAGCGCATGGCGTTGTTTGGCGGCTTCTGGACGCGTGCCCCGGGCGACAGCACCCGCCAGATCTCGTTCAGCGGGCATGTCACCTTCGTCGTCCAGGGAATTCGTTTTTGCAAGGACGGCACACTCGGCAAATTGCACGAAACGCTGACGTTGTCTTTCAAAGACGAAGGCAAGCGGAGGGAGGAGGTTGGTGGCCGATCAAAAGTTTGAGCGATATCCTCGTGATGTGTGCGATTGGCGCCGCGAGCAGTTGGTTCGGTGTCTCGCGACACTCCGGCGCATGGTAGACAAACCCCGATTAGGAAACGAACGTCCGTCCCGACGGAGGGACTGCGCGATTCAGATGTCCGGATCGTCGAGAATGCGAGAGATCGTGCTGCGCCCCAGCGCACTCATGGCGGGGTTGGTGCGATGGTAATACCAGACGAGACCCATTGCCTGCTGGAATGCCCAAGCAACACCACGCTTCCACCAAAGATCTTCAACCTGAAGGGCGCACCGAAAGGTCGCTCTTCGCTCGCGGTCTAGAAGATGCCACGCGACTACCAAATCTAGCGACGGGTCGGCTGGTCCGAAACTGCCGCCATCAAGCACTCCGACAAGACGCCCGCCCGCACGAGAAGGTTTGCTGGGATAAGGTCCCTATGAGTCATCACGACAGGCCCAGCGGATGGCAACGCCCGGAAGCGAGTCCACAAATCGCGCAGTCGAGCCACATCAAGAAGGCCCTCGCTGTTTTCAAAGCAAACACTCATCCAATCGTCATGATCGGAGAGATGTCCACCACGTCCTTGCCCGTCGAAGCGTCGGCCCCGTGTGTCCGCTTGGCGCAACGATGCCACGAGGTGTACAAGGTCTAGGGCGAACGTCGTCGATCCACTTAGCCCGTGCGGCGTGGCAACCTCGCCTTCGATCCAAGTTTGTAACGCCCATGGCATTGGGTAGTGAGGACCTGGCTCGCCGAGCCCAATCGTTTGAGGCGTCGGAAATAAGCAATGTTCCCCAATCTCGACCATGGCAGCGGCCTCTGACCGAAGCATATTGGCGCATTCGGTCGGATTCATCGCCCTCAGTGGGAACCGCGCCGTGCTCTTCGAGCCAATGCGGAAGATGACATTGACGGTTCCCGACGATCTAACTGAGGTGATGTCTTCATGACGATACTGGGGAAACTGGTCGCGGATCATCTGGCGGGCGATATCGATGTCGATATCCACCTGGTCGTCATGCATCATGAGTTCTCGTCCTGCCGAGCTCGAATATGCGCAGCACCCGAGGCATTCCACACTCTTGTCCTACCTCCACCGATGCCATCAAAATCTTCCTTGCGGCGCTTCGCTTGGCATAGATGCCGACGCCCAGAAATTTTCGCCACGATACCTCAGCCCGCCGATCGCGGTCTATGAGCATCAAGCAGAGGTCCCCCTATTCCCAGGGAGTAAACCGTGGCGACGCGCAGATCGCCGGCGGCCTCGGCAGCATGATGGATGCGTCGATGTCGGGCCACGTCGGCAATGTCGACAATCGCGAGCGCGATGGTGAGTGTCTTTGCTTCAGCACGCCGCGAATGACCGGACGGTAGATCCCAGATCAGGAACCGATTGATAGGGTTCTTGTGCTCCGGGACGCTAAGCAGAGCTTGCAAATGATGGTGTCCCGGGCGTGACGATCAGGCTTGCCGGTAAAACAGCGCCCGTCCGGTCGGAATTAGCTGAAGAAGATAATCGAAGTCGCTGATGTTCGCTGTGAGTACCGTGAACCCTAGCTTCTGCGCCTGCAGGAACAAGACACAATCCTGAAGCGCGCGGAGGCGAGCATCTTTCTGGTAGCCCTGAAGGCGGCACATGATGCCGGACAGCAGCGCAGCTTTTCCAAGCACGTCCGTATCCGGTGCGAAGACACGATGCGGGTGCATGACGCGAATGGTAGCGCCAATCTGTTTGATTGCAGTCTTTGTACCGGGATGCTTGGGGTCCAGCACGCCGACGGTGTGCATGAGTTTCTGGATGGCAACCGTCGAATGATTACTCAGTCTGAGATCGAGCAGATCGGCGACAACATCCGGGGCGTGGCTCTGCAAACCATCAATGTAGACACAGGTATCGAGCATCAGCTCTTGCCCCGCCTCGGCAGTATCACCGAGGAACGGAAGGTCGTCGTCCTTGCGGCGAGACAGCCTTTCCTGAGGATCGAATCGTGCCCAGCGGACAGAACTGGCAAAATCAAAGTCAGTCAACTCAGAACCCGAGCTTAAGCGTCGGATCGATGGTGCCTCTCGTCTTTCTGAACGTCTGTCCGAAATTGTCGTCGAGGGCGACATTGGCGAGGGCGAATTCGATCAAGTCGGTGTCAGTCTTGATCCCGGTCTGCTTCTTGGCTTTTTCGATCAGCGCCGGACTGATACGACCACCGATCCGCGTGCTCTTCTCACCCAGCAGACCAGAACGTTCCGCCGCCTTCATGACGGCCTCAACACGGATTCTGCTGACCGCGACAGACTTGCCGGTCTTTGTTGCCCGATCAGTCTTCGGAAGTGGCTCGCCGGCCTTCCTCGTCATTTCGATATCGGCCATACCGGCGCGCTTCTGAATGGCAAATCTCCCTTGCCGTTCCGCGCCACCACCCGTGTGTTTCTTCCTCGCTGCCTTCGCCATGACGCAGCCTCCAATGTCTGACATTTCACGATTTCGTCCAACATAACATGATTGAGACAATTTTCAAGGAGCCACCGAAATGCGGCGACGGCTGGCGGTCTCGGAAGCCCGGCAGGGCGAACGCCTGGATGCGATGCTTCTCGCCGACGCCGTGCGGCGCGCCTATGCGAGCGCGGCCACAGTCGGTTCCTCAGCGAGCGCGCCGCTGCCCTCTATGAGGGAAACGGCTTCGTGCGGCTGCCGGACTCCCTCCGGCTGGTCCTACCGATGCACGCAATCCAGCAACTGGTGGAGCCATGATCGACGCAGCACCTACATCGCCTAACGTCAGGCGCTCTGTCGCTCGGGCGGCCAAAGCCGGGCGACAATGCCGCAAAATCGCGTCACCGCATCCCTTGTTGCGCCGCTTCGCCAAAACAGAACCGAAAAATGGGCGACTTTTGTGTGCACCGAGCGTGCACGTCGCCCTCTAAACACTGGGTTCCTGTCCTGTTGCCAACCCATCACTGGATACCTCAGAGCACGCTGGATGATCCAAACGCTAATTCCGCAGCGTCATGGTCGGCCTTCAAAGCCCTTGGCCGGGAAGTTGGTACGCATAGTCGGAATCAAGCAACACCCTTCCGAACTGGATTTTGAAGCCGCGGATAAGCGGCTATGATGAGCGTGCCGAATGCAAGTAAGGTCGAGGAGGCCTCGAACAATCGGCATTAGAGGAGATTACGTCGATGACGAACGTTCGCGCCCTTGTCCTTGAACGCCAGCACGAACTCAAGCTGCGCGACATCGACTTGCCGCAGACGGTTGGCCCGGGCGAAGTGCGCATCAAGATCCATACGGTGGGCATCTGCGGTTCCGACGTGCATTACTACACGCATGGCCGCATCGGCCCGTTCGTGGTCGAGGCGCCGATGGTCTTGGGTCACGAAGCCGCTGGCACCGTCGTCGAAACAGGCGAAGGCGTCGAGCATCTGAAGGTCGGCGACCGCGTCTGTATGGAGCCGGGCATCCCCGACCCGAATTCGCGAGCGAGCCGGCTCGGCCTCTACAACATCGACCCGGCTGTCAGATTCTGGGCAACGCCGCCGATCCACGGCGTGTTGACACCCTATGTCGTTCACCCCGCCAACTACACTTTTAAACTGCCCGATAATGTCAGCTTCGCCGAAGGCGCCATGGTGGAGCCTTTCGCTGTCGGGTTGCAGGCGGCTGCCAAAGCAAAGATCGCGCCGGGCGACACGGCGGTGGTGATTGGCGCAGGGCCGATCGGCACGATGGTGGCGATCGCTGCGCTCGCCGGCGGCTGTGCCCGCGCCATTGTTGCAGATCTCGCCCAACCCAAGCTCGACATCGCCGGCGGCTATCAAGGTGTGATCCCGGTCAACATCCGCGACAAGAGCCTGGCGGCGGAGGTAAAGCGCCTGACCGACGGCTGGGGCGCCGACGTCGTCTTCGAATGCTCGGGCTCGTCCAAGGCATGGGAGACCCTGCTCGATCTGCCGCGGCCCGGTGGCGCGGCGGTGGTGGTCGGCCTGCCCGTGGCGCCTGTGGCGCTCGACATTGCCACGGCCTCGACCAAGGAAGTCCGTATCGAGACCGTTTTCCGCTATGCCCACCAATATGAGCGGGCAATCGCGCTGATGGGGTCGGGCCGGGTCGACCTGAAGCCACTCATTTCGGCGACCTTCCCCTTCGAAGATTCCATCACCGCCTTCGACCGCGCAGTGGAAGCCCGGCCGGCGGACGTAAAGCTTCAGATCCGATTGCCGGATTAAGGGGACGCTGTTTTCTACAGCTCGCCGACTAGGAAGCGATCCATAACGGCAGCCATGACAGCCGCGGCTGGTTCGCCAACCCATATGTCTCGTATCATCTCGTATGGTCCGGCGAACCCTAGGATAAAACCCAGAAACGACTTCGTCGCACCTTGCGCTCCTCCAGGCCCCGGGGCAGGAGTTCGAATCTGTTCGGGCGCGCCACCTTCTCGGCCACCATCCTCCGGTCCATCGCCCGCGCGGTCATTTGGTCCCGATGCCAATATTGACGGGGTTTCTCAGAATGGCCGAAGCGTCATCGCCGGCCCGTTCGCGCACCATGCGATCGAGCGTCTGGCGAATGACCGCGCGCTCGCCTTCGCTCAACGCGAGGCTGCCAAGCACTTCCTCGACAATCGGATTGCTCCATACGATCCAATCCCATAGCTCAGCACCTGACTTGAACGCCGTGCTCTCGGTGATCATCTCGACATTGACGCCGTTCAGTCCAGCCTTTGCCAGTTCGCGGGCAAGCCGCTCCGGATCGCTGAGCTGAAACGGCAGTGGCGGCGGATCCATTGGCGGACCATTAAACTCCGGGCGTACCGATTGAACGGCCCCAACCAAGAAAGTGAGGAAGTCAATTCGATGCGGGTCGCCATAGGCAATGACCAGCACCCGCCCTCCAGGTTTGACAACCCGCGTCATCTCCCGAATGCCCATCGGCATGTCGGGAAAGAGCATGACCCCAAACTGAGATCCCGCCACGTCGAAGCTGTCGTCGACAGAGGCAAGCGCATGCCCGTCCATCACGCGGGCGTCAATTTCCAGGCTTTCGCGGCTGGCGCGCTCTCGCAGCAGGCGGAGCATGACGGGCGACTGGTCGACGGCGACTACCTCGGCACCGATCCGAGCTGCCGGGATACTGAGCGCGCCGCTGCCGGATGCAATGTCAAGAAGGCACATACCTGGGCGGAGCCCTGCCCTGGCCAGACTCTCATTGCCAAGCCACATCTGTGTTTCGGTATTCGTCCGATCGTAACCCGAGGCAATTCGGTCCCAAGCCTCACGTGTGTCCGGCAGCGCCTGAGGAGTCGCGGATCCGGCTGCGGCAAGCGCAGCCCGCAGCACCTTTACAAATTCGGCAGGCTGCTCGATCGGCGGATCATCGGCGGCGCCGTCGATAATGTGGAGCGGCCACCCATATCGGACGCTCGCCGCTTCCGCTACAGGCAATGGGGTGGCAAGATCGTGCCGCCCCCAGATCAGGAAGGTCGGGATTCTGATGCGCGCTAGTTCCTCTGATGGGATTGCGGGAAATCCGAACTGCTCCATCAGACCTTGCTGGGTCGGCTTCAACTCCGGCGCCTGCGCGCGATCGAGATTGTAGGCTCGCAGCCGCTCCCAGTTCTCGCCCATATGATCACGCAGCGTGTCGAGGTCGAAGGCGCATTGCTGCCAGAGGCGGTCATGGCTTTCCGGACTTGGCTCCGTGACGAACGCGGCGAGGGCCGCACCGAATTCAGGCGCCGGCTGAAACGGCGCAAGGCCGAGCGCGTCCGACAGCACCAAGCAGCGGAGCTGGCTACCGTGCTTGGCGGCAAAGCGAGCAGCAATTGCGGCGCCGAGAATTTGGCCGACAAGAATGGGCGGTGTTGGGCAGGTGCGTTCGATGAGTTCGCCAAGCCACGCGAGAACACGATCGGGATGAATCGGACCCTCGACGGTCCCCGACGTGCCGTGGCCCGGCAGATCGGGCGCGATTACGTGATGCGTTCTCACAAGCTCCGGAAGAATTCTCAGCCACTTTGCTGCATGTTCTCCTGGGCCATGCAACAGCACGATCGGTGATCCCGCGCCCCCGTCCAGTAGCACGGTCGAGATGCCGGCCAATTCGAGCCGCCGTTCGGCGCTCGACAGCCCGGTGAGCAGGCGCTTGCGCGCAGCTTCTCCGGATATGCGGTTCGATTCAATTGCCGCCGGGGTGGCGGTGTAGTCTTCAACGTGAGTCATCATGGCCTCCCTCATGTTGATAGGGCGATTTCGTCTTGCACATGCCGCCTGGCCTCTTGGGTTGCTCACGTGCTAGAGCGCGAGCTGCGAGCGGTTGACACGCTGATCTCGGTTCGCGCGAGCCCCAATCCGAACCACAACGTCCAAAGGGCCATCACGAAAGACGACGCAACCCAGACGAGGCTGCCCAGCCAGATGCCGAACCACATGCCCAACGGCCAGCCGGCAAAGGCAGCAAGCCCAGCCACAACTCCGACCAGTGACGCCCAGGTCGGCGTTATCTGTTGCCGGCTCAGCGCCTCATTGCCGGCGATCACGACAACCGCCAGACACAGGAACATGAATCCGTTGGCCTTGCCTTCGGCGAACGCCCACCAGGCCGTGAAGCGCGCCATATCGTTGGCGGCGGCGGCATCGGCGACGGTGGTGGCCTCGGCCACGGCGGTGGTATCGTCCAGAGGGCGCCGACCGGCACCACCGCCCAGGGGGATAGGGTCGACCAGTGTTCGGTCAGGCGAGAGCCCGCGGTCAACACGATCAGGCTCGCGACGACGAACAGCGACAGTGCTGCCGCGGCGGCCCAATGCACGACCACCCACAGGGTGACGTTGTTGGCGATGATGTGCATTTGAAGGGCGAGGTCGGGATGAATCGGCCCGTGACCGACCAGGACGAAACCTAAGAGTACAGAAGCAATCGCAAGCCAGGCGCCCGCGACCCGC
The DNA here is from genome assembly GCF_040319365.1 of Mesorhizobium sp. M0923. NCBI lineage: Bacteria > Pseudomonadati > Pseudomonadota > Alphaproteobacteria > Hyphomicrobiales > Phyllobacteriaceae > Mesorhizobium > Mesorhizobium sp. M0923. The sequence continues at coordinate 85,331 of NZ_JAMYNW010000027.1, forward strand.
ATCCTGGTATCGGTACGTGACATCGCTTCCTCCTTTCATTGTGGCCGGATGTTTGCAGCGCGATCACCGAGTCCGTCCTGCAGTCTGCAGGCGAGTTGCGCCGAGGCGCCGCGCATCCATAGCCGACAGGTGCAAGCTTAGGCCGGAAGGGAAGGCGGCGCTTCGGCGAACTACCCAATCGGCGCCGACGATGCATGGGTGATTCCACCCATTGCCGGGCACGCTCAGACTAGGCGGTGCTCGTAGGCCCAAGCGGTGGCGGCGGTGCGAGTGGGGACGTCGAGTTTGTTGAAGATATTGCTTGCGTGCCTGTCCACTGTCTTTCCGCTCAAATGCAGTTCGTTGGCGATTTCCTTGTTGGTTTTGCCAGAAGCGATCAGGCGGAGGACTTGCAACTCGCGGGCAGAGAGACCGCTGGCTTCCTCCGACCGCATGTCAAGCAGAGCATCGATGCGAGAAACGTCGGGCGTGGCACCAAGCTGCTGAAATACTGTCCGTGCTGCCTGCAGCTCCAGTGTCGCGCCGTCTTCGTCACCGAGGGCGCGGCATGCCAGGCCCATGATGACCCGTACGCGCGCTGCTTCGTATGGCGCGTCGACTTGCTGCCACTCCTCTATTGCCCGGCGCAGACAAATCGCCGCGGCCTGCGCTTCGCCTTCTGCCAGTTCCACCGCTCCCCGCGCGTGGGCGGCAAGGGCGCGCAACGGTTCGGTCCCGTAGCTTTCTGCAACGTCCGCCAGTTCGTGGCAGGCACGCCGTGCTTCCTCGATGTCGTCAGCCGCCAGCATGATCTCGACGTGAGCTGGCAGCAGCCGAATGCGCTTCACTTGGTCGGTCGTCGCGGCCATGACGCGCCGGGTTGCGGCCACAGCCGCATCGATGTGCCTTTCGGCCAACCGCAACAGGGCAAGGCCCGGCTGCGGTTCGAAGCCATATTGGCTTGCACTCCGATATGCCTGTTCGGCCGCTTCAAAGTCTCCACGGAGGCGGTGTACTTCCGCCAACTGGTACCACGCCCCAGCCGTATCTTTTCGATTATTTGACTGCGTCAAACGCTCCACGGCATGCTGCGCTTCGTCGATTGCGTCCTGCCATGCGCCGCTGAGCCGTTTAATTTCAGCGCGATGCATCAGGCAGGTGCCGCTAAAACTGATCAGCTGGGGCTGTTCCGAGCACCATCGCCCCAGAGCGGAAGTCCATTCGCGTGCGCGACCCAGAGCATGGACTTGCTGACACGCTTCGATCACGCTGCAGTAGATCAGGCCGGTAAGCAGCGGCGACAATTCGCCGGCCGTGACCGAAACCATCGCCTCATCGAGAAGCGCGAAACCTTCTGTGGTCCGCCGCTGACGTAACAGAACACGGCCCTGCAGGTGCCGCGCACAGGCAACGAGATCCGCATCCGCAAAGCGCTCGCCAATCTCGACTGCGCCGCTGGCCGCAGCGTAGGCTGCCTCAAGGTTGCCCGCAGCAAGATTCTGTTCGACGTGGGGCAGCATCAGGTAACCCTGTTCGACACAATCATGTGGCTCGCGTTCGAGCAGTCGATGGGCCCGTCCAAACCAGCCGGTCGCCGGAGCCATCTCCCCACGAAAGACAAGACGCAGGCCCAGCCAGAAGGCGCAGCGGGCGTCGCGATGGTATTCGCCAGCGTCGAGATATGCATGATGGGTTCGCTCCAAGGCCCGCAGGTACTCCTCGTCGCGCCCGGTCAAATAGGCCGACATCGCCAGCCGTTCGAGATCATCCACAGCAAGCGGAGCCGTCTCATCGGCGTGCGAGAGGAACCTATAGGCGTCGCCCCACGCCCTTTCTTCGTAAGCCTCACGACCGTGAGCGAGCTGATCCGTCTCTTCCAGGGAGCCGCTGTTGCATTGCTGTCGATCTGAGCTGCCCATCCCATTGGCTCCGCAGACGAACAGAAATCCTAGCCATCAATGGCTACTTTCCGAGGCGGAGTATAGCATGCTCGAAAATGAATGAACGGAATGCACTTAAGCGCTCCGAATGAGAGCGTTCCGGACGACAGCAAACGGGTCGGATCGCGACGCTCATCGCACAAGATGCAAATGTCGTCTCATGACGCGACCAAGCCGTCCGACGACCTGCCGCGCAACGGGCCGACCTTATCCTCCCTCCTGAGCTTGCCATCTGCGGCCGGTGATCTGGCGCGATCTCTGCAGCAGGTGCTCGCTATGTTATCGGAGTAGGCTAGGCGCAACCAAAAGCTGCTACTTGCGAAACCTCGACGAGTGGTAGACCACCATCTCCTCACCCGCCTCTTCCGATTGTCAGTAGCCCACAACAAGTCAATGAAATCAAAAGCGATGCGTGCAGGTTCGCCATCTTGGACTTGGCTAACCGAGGGCACAAATAACCTCTAACACGTTGATAAATAACGACAATGGTGGGCCCGGAGGGACGTGGTCTTTTCAACAAAAACAACTACTTAGCGGGTGGTTAGCCCAACCATATCCTTCGTATGTTCTCGCATTTGGTGGCGAAACTAGTGACGACAACTCCGAATGAGGACCGGCTCAACAACAATGGAGAGAGGCCTAAGTCCGGCGGCTCAGTGTCAGAGGCGCGGACGAAACGTTCCAAGGAATGCCGAAACCATGTCCTGCTCGCCGGCGCATTGCCGGCTTATCGGGTATATTGGCTATGCTGACTTCCACTGTTTCCATTGTGAAGAGTTGTTAGAATCCCTTACGGCAAAGGTTTTCAAGATCGGCTTTTGCCATTCCCTCGATGCCGACCGCAGGAAGAATATCATTATCTGCCTTGAGATCGCGACCACAAGCTGCCGATAATATCGAAACTCCGGACTCGTGGAGTATCGCCGGTTTCCCCGTTAGTTTCCCCAGTAGTACGGTCGGCAGCAGTCCGAACGGAACATCCTCTAGAATATAGCGGCTTTCGATGGTTGTCGGGCCAAAGCCGCCACGGCCTTGGCGCTCCATCTCCTGGTTCATCTCCGAAACGGTTCCCATCGGAACATGGAACGACAGTGAAAAATGCTCTCTGACGGTGCGAACGGCGATGCTGAAATGGGCCGCGATGGCCAGCCGTTCGGCATCCAGAGCCTCGATAAGACGGCCGACGGCGGGAGTGACGTTTCCCCCCTGGCTCCATTGCTCGGCCTTCTCCATGCGTGTCAGGTTAAGAAGCGCAATACCTAGATGGTTTTGCGGGTTGAGGTTGCTGAGCGCGATCGCAAGCATCCCGTCGCGCTGGACGAAACGATCGCCGAACAAGGTCGTGCAAAGTTCGTGTCCTTGATCCTGGTAACTGAAAGGCAGCGTCGCCACGTCAAGCTTCTGGCGAATGGTGGTGACATGGACTTCGGTTGGTCCGAGCTGGCGGCCAGTCAATAGTGTTGTGCCCCAAACGACGATCGGCAACGAGACCTTGCGTTCGGCCAACCGCTTGGAGAGATAAAGCGCCGAGAACGAACAATGCGAACTGATGATGACCGGGATTCCATCAATCAGATGGGGGGCGGCGGCATCCATCACCATCTTGTGGCCGTAGGCCGGAAGCGCAATCACCACCACGTCCGCGTTGGCGACGGCATCCGTGCAATCCTTGGCAATGCGCACCGGCACCGTCGCGTCTATATCCCCTGTGGCTTTCAATAATTCACCCGCAGCCAACGCCCTGGTGCGCTGTCCCGACGGTGACCAAAGCGTTGGCGAATGTCCCGATCCTGCCAAATACGCGGCAAGGCCATAAGCAATTGCTCCGGCGCCCAGAATACTCACGCGCATAATATTCCTCCTGTTGCTGGCTTTGTGGTTCGAGAATCCTTGCCGTCGTCACACATGAAAGTTTTCATCAGGAGGTTCCGCAAGCCGGAGTCGCGTCTGCCGTCCTCGTCCGCCTCCGCCAGGGATTCCGGCTCTGAAGCCGGCCAAATGCACAAAGCCGCAACGAACATTAGTTTCCGCTTGACATATATCAAAAACGAATGAGACGATGTCAATCATACGGATTGCGCATGAAGGAGACCATGGAAACCCGGGACCTTCAGACTTTTCTTGCGGTTGCCGCCAGCGGCAGCATCACCAAGGCGGCTGACATGCTCGGGCGCTCCCAACCTGCGGTGACACGCACGATTCAGGATCTCGAGGCCGAGCTTGGCTTCGAATTGCTGCACCGGATCGGCCGACGGGTGCAGTTGTCTGAAGAGGGAGTCGCCTTTGAAGAGGAAGCGCGGCGCCTGCTGATGTCCTTCACCGAACTCGCAGCGCGAGCCAAAATGATCGCCGCCGGCAGGGGACGGATCCTGCAGATTGTCACAACATCTGCGATCGGGACCGGCTTGATCCCGACGGCCCTGGCCGAGCTCCAAGGTGCCGAGCTTCCACACGAGACGCATCTCGGGCAATTTCTTCCTTCGATCGTAGCCCAGGAGGTGCGCAGCGGACGCGCCGAGATCGGGTTTTCAAGCCTGCCGCTCGATACGCCCGGACTGGATGTTCTACGGCTGTACTCGGCGCCTGACGTCGCTGCCGTGCGGGAGGACGATCCGCTGGCTGAACTTGATGTCGTGCCGCTTTCGGGTTTTGCCGGGCGCCGCGTCGCCACGCTGCTCAATCCACTGCGTTTTCAGTTGCACGTCGCCAAAGCGCTGGCGGCTCGCGGCATCGACACCGGCCCAGTGATCCGGACCAATACTGCCTATGGCGCGTTGCAGATCGTGCGTCAGACTGGGGTCGCGGCTGTCATCGATCCCCTCACGGCATACGGCGTGCCCCTGCCCGGTGTCGTCATTCGCCCTCTCGACGTAACCGTTCTCTTTTATTGGGGTGTTGTGGCTGCCGCAAACCGTCCCCTTCGTCCAGTTGCGCAGGCGCTGATGGATGCGGTCGAAGCGGTGGCTGAACGGTCGATCGCCGGTTTCAGGAAACTCGATCCAGCTTTGGCCGGCCAATTGGTCACCGATCCCGCCTCGGGCACAAATAACGGGACGGGAATATGAAGCATATTCCCACCCCGGCAGCATCGAGCGGCCTTGCCGCGCTGGAAGCCCAGCTCGCGCAGGACCTCGACTTTCTCGAGCTGCCCGCCAAGCCTTGGGTCCCCAAGCGCACGCACGATAGCGCCCCGGTCCGTGACGTCGTTGTCATTGGCGCCGGCATGTGCGGACTTGCTGCTACGGCAAAGCTGGTGCTGACCGGGATAACCAATGTCGTTGCCTACGATGCGGCTCCGGCCGGGCTCGAAGGACCATGGGTAACTTTTGCGCGTATGCAGACGCTGCGCTCGCCGAAAACCCTCCACGGTCCGTCGCTCGGGCTGCCGCAGCTCACGTTCCGCGCCTGGTTTACGGCACAATGGGGACCTGAGGCCTGGCAGTCGCTGGACAAAATCCCCAAGGGCCAGTGGATGGACTACCTGGTCTGGTACCGGAAGGTTCTTGGTCTGCCGGTGCGCAACAGCGTGCGCATGACCGGCGTCGCAGCCGTTGGTGATCTGATTGCAATCGATATCGAGGGCGCGGAAGCCGGCCGGGTTCTCACCCGTCGCCTCGTTCTGGCCACCGGTCGGTCCGGTCTCGGCGGTTTTGCCGTGCCCGATTTCCTCAGGGGCATCGATCGCGCCTATTGGGCCCATTCTGCCGACGACATCGATTTCGGTGCGCTGAAAGGTAAGCGTGTCGCGGTCATCGGCGCTGGTGCCTCGTCCATGGACAATGCAGCAACGGCGCTCGAGGCCGGAGCCGGCTCGGTCGACATGTTGATCCGGCGCAAGGAAATGCCGCGCATCAACAAGCTGACCGGCATAGGCAGCCAGGGCGTTGTACATGGCATTTATCACCTGCCCGATGCCTGGAAGTGGAAATTCTTCGACTATACCGCCTCGACCCAAACACCGCCGCCGCGTTCATCGACGCTTCGGGTGTCTCGTCGTGCGAATGCCCGGTTCTTTCTCGACTGCGGCATAGTCGCGGTAAAGGAAGATGCCGAAGGCCTTCTGGTCGAAACCACACAAGGGCCGATGCGCTACGATTTCATGATCGCGGCAACCGGCTTTTCAAACGATTTCAGCGACCGCCCGGAATTTGCAGCACTCGCCCCACACATCCGCACCTGGTCGGATGGCCGATATACACCGGATATGGGGCCGGCTCGTACAGGCATGTCGGAGGCGCCAGATCTCGGTCCCGCCTTCGAATTTCGCGAACACGTTCCCGGCTCCTGCCCGATGCTAGCACATATCCACTGCTTCAACGACGCCGCCATGCTGACCCACGGCAAGGTCTCCGGCGATATCCCGGCCGTCAGTGCCGGTGCCGACCGTCTGGTCCGCGGCATTGCCGCGTCGCTGTTTGCCGAAGATGTCGAAACCCACTTCGCCAATCTGATCGCCTACGACACGCCCGAGCTTCTGGGCGACGAATGGGTCGATTCAACACCCTTGCTGCATAAGGAGGCCGCGCTGTGATCGACGCAATGGACAAGGCCGCCGGTATTTCGCCGAACGATGCACTTTTCGCTGCGCGGCGGTTTCGGCCCGAATTTGTGCAAGGGGCGGAGGAATGTCGCCTCTCCGTCCTGCAGCCGGCAAACGATCAGGGGCTGGCGCCGAATTTGAGGGTTGCTCTGGCCCGTCGCATGGCCGCTCTGAATGCCGATCCCGTCCTGATGGCCGAATATGATGTGCAACTGGCCCAACTTGGTCCGACGGAGCAGCTCAGAGCATTGGCTCGGGGCGAAACGGATCTCGATGAGCCATTGGCGACCATCGCCCGTCACGTCGACCTGATCACGCTGATGCCGAAAAAGGCGGAGGCGAGCCACATCGCCCTCCTCGCTGCGGCCGGACTGAACAATCCTCAGATCGTCGCACTCTCCGAACTGATTGCGTTCGTCAATTTTCAGACCCGAGTGGCGACCGGTCTGCGATTGTTGAGGTTGGCATGATTTCCTCTGTTCGCCTGAAGCCGCTCAATTGGCATCCCCACATCGCACCGGTCGAGCTCTCCGAGGCCACGCCGGAACAGCTCGAAGCGATGAAGGTCACGCCATCGGCCAAGAAAGTTTCGGAGTATGTGCGCACCCTTGTGCATGATCCCGAGAGCTATCTTGCCCGCACCGTCTTGTTCAACGCGATCATGTATGTCGAAGGCGGGCTTGCCCGTCGCGACCGCGAACTTGGCGCATTGGGTGCCTCGATCGTCAATGGCTGCAAATTCTGCGCCGTTGTTCACGCCCGCCGCCATGCAGAGCTGACCAAGAGCGATGAT